>JAGHSH010000261.1 GCA_018065965.1 Candidatus Apopatocola equi | reverse complement strand
TCTGCTGGCCTTCCACTCCATCTCCCAGATCGGCTACGTGCTGACCGCCATCGGTCTCGGCACTGCTCTGGGCGTGGCCGGCGGCCTGTATCACGCCATGAACCACACCCTGTTCAAGGGCCTGCTCTTCCTCTGCGCCGGCGCTGTTTACTACGCCACCGGCCGCACCAACCTCAACAACATGGGCGGTCTCGCCAAGAAGATGCCCCAGACCTGCATCATCTTCCTGATCGCGGCCTTCTCCATCTCCGGCATTCCTCCCTTCAACGGCTTCATGTCCAAGTGGATGATCTATCAGGCTGCCTTCTCCAAGAGCGCCGACAACATCGGCTACCTCTTCGTCACCGTGGTTGCCCTCATCACCTCCACTCTGACTCTGGCCTCCTTCATCAAGGTCACCCAGTCCGCCTTCTTCGGTCAGTCCCGTCCCGAGTTTGAGGACGTGAAGGAAGTGCCCGGCTCCATGCTCATTCCCATGTGGCTGATGGCCGGTCTGTGCGTCTTCACCGGCGTGTGCCCCAACTTCGTCACCGAGAAGCTCATCACTCCCGCTGTGAACGCTGTTATGGGCGTGAACCGCTACATCGACGCCATGATGGGTCAGGGCTACGCTGCCCGCATCATGGGCGCTGAGGCCGCTGAGATCTCTGCCGAGCAGATTACCATCGGCAGCTGGACTCCCGCCATGTGGCTGATCCTCTTCGGCACCGTGCTGGTCGCCTTCACCGTTGTGGCCGTATTCGGTAAGTCCTCCCGCGGCTACACCAACAACTCCAAGGAAAACATCGACAACAAGCACGCCACCTTCTTCGGCGGCGAAATGGCCACCCGCTCCACCGTTGTGGGCAGCGACCTCTTCTGGGGCTTCCGCCACAACTTCAAGGGCTACTTTGAGAAGCTCGAGGGCATCCACTCCGGCGTTGTCAATGACTATGCTGTGTGGGCCATCGGCGCTCTGGCCGTGTTTGTCATGTACCTGAACGCTGTACTTTGAGGAGGTGAAGCAGAATGTTTAACTGGATGTGGCTTTTCTATATTCTCGTTTTCCCCGGCGCTCTGTTCTGCTTCGTGGGCGGCACGCTGCTCAACGGTCTTGACCGCAAGGTCTATGCCAAGATGCAGCAGCGTATCGGACCCCCGATTCTCCAGCCCTTCTATGACTTCATGAAGCTCATGGGCAAGGAGACCATCATCCCCTACGAGGCTAACAAGCCTGTGTTCCTGGGCGCCCCTGTGGTAGGCTTTGTGGCTCTGGTCACCATCATGCTGCTCCTGCCCCAGTTCGGCTTCTCCGCTTTCGGCGACATTAACGCCGATATGATCGTTATCATCTACCTGCTCACCATTCCCGCTGCCTCCATCATCATCGGCGGTGCTGCCTCCGGCTCTCCCTACGCCGGCGTCGGTATTTCCCGTGAGATGGTCAGCGTGATCTCCTTCGAGCTTCCTCTGGTCATGGTTCTTCTTGCCATCGGCAGGAAGGCCGGCGGCGACGGCGTTACCTTCTCCATGAAGGCCATTGCCGACTATCAGGCTGCCAACGGCGCCATGATCTGCCAGTGGAGCATGATCCCCGCCGCCCTCGCCATGCTGCTGGTCGTCCCCTGCGAAGTGGGCTGCCATCCCTTCGACGTGGCCGAGGCCGAGACCGAGATCTGCGAAGGTCCCCTGGTTGAGTACAGCGGCGCTCCTCTGGGCGTGTTCAAGCTGAACTACTACGTGAAGCAGCTGGTCGTTTCCGGTCTGTTCGCTGCCCTGTTCCTGGGCGGCAAGGGCACCGGCATCGTCGCTGCGGACGCCGTCATTTTCTACGTGGAATGCCTGGTCGTCACCTTCTTCAGCATGACCCTGATCCGTGCCTCTCTGGCTCGTCTTAAGGTTGAGCAGGTCTTTAAGTTCTACTGGACTGTGGTTGCCGGTCTCGCTCTGGTGAGCCTGGTTCTGGCCTGGTTCGGCCTGTAAGGAGGAAAGATCATGTTTGATAATCTCATCAATAAGTCTGCTGCCAAGTCCCCCTGGCTCTTCCACATCAATGCCGGCAGCTGCAACGGCTGCGACATCGAGCTGGTTGCCGGTCTGACCCCCCGCTATGATGCCGAGCGTCTGGGCTTCCGTCTGGCCGGTACCCCCCGTCACGCCGACATCGTCGTTGTGACCGGCCCCATCACCGCTCAGATCAAGGACCGCGTTCTGCGTACCATCGAGCAGGATCCCGAACCCCGCTGCATCGTGACCATGGGCTCCTGCCCCGCCTCCGGCAACGTGTTCAAGGACGGCTATCCCTACGCCGGCCCCCTGAGCAAGTATGTGGATGTGGACGTTGACATCGCCGGCTGCGCTGCCAAGCCCGAGACCGTTCTGGAAGGCCTGTATCAGGCTGCCCAGATCCTTGAGCAGAAGCGCAAGGCTATGAAGAACAAAGGAGGTCAGATCTAATGGCTTTTGATTTTCCCTTTGTGAAGGAAGCGATCACGCAGATGTTCAAGAAGAGCAACTGCGAGGAGTACCCTTTCAAGCCCAAGGAAGCCTTTGAGGGCTACCGCGGCCGTATCGTGTTCCATTCTGACCGCTGCATCAAGTGCGGCCTTTGCGAGAAGGTCTGCGCCGGCGGCGCCATCAAGAACATTCTTGTGGATCAGGATGAGGACAAAGAGGTCTACGAGCGCAGCTTCGACCTGACCTCCTGCACCTTCTGCAGATTCTGCTCCGACTTCTGCGCCAAGGACGCCATCGAACTGACCCCCGATTTCCACATGACTGCTACCAAGAATGAGGATCTCATCGTCAAGGGCCAGTACGAGCGCCCCAAGAAGAAGCCCGTTGCCAGAAGGCTCCCGAGGCTCCCAAGGCCGAATAAAGAAACACCGCAAAAAACTGACGTCGCAAGACGGCAGTTTTTTCATGTCAGTTTCCGTCCCCAGACAAGGAGCAGACCCCCTCATTTTCTTTCCCGGCAGAAAGAGAATGAGCGCCGCTGGGCGGTGGAGAAGAGAACAGAGGCTCGGCGGCGAAATGCCGCCGTCGGAAAGCCTGAGCTTCTGCATTTAAGACCGCTGCGTGTCTATGAGCTCCGAGATCCCTTCCGCTGCCGCTGCTGCAATCAGAAAGAAAAATGCCTCACCCTTTCGGTGAGGCATTTTTTATGGTGCAGAAATCAGCCGAAGCACTTGCTGTTGAGCTGCTCGGCGGCCTTCTTCAGGTCGTTGCGGATGTCCAGGTGCTGGGGGCACTGCTCCTCGCACAGACCGCACTCCACGCAGGAGTCAGGCTTGCTGTCGGGGCTCATGTGATCCCAACCCCGGGCGACCATGCTGTACTGGCGGAACTTGTGGTAGGTGTTCCAGCTGCGGAACACGCCGGGGATATCCACGCCGTTGGGGCAGGGCATGCAGTAGCGGCAGCCGGTGCAGCCGTTGCCGCGGCGCTCTTCCATGACCTTCACGGTGTGAGCGATTGCGGCCTGCTCTTCCTCAGAGAGGGGAGTGGGGTCGGAGAAGGTGTTGATATTGTCGACCACCTGAGAGAAGTCGGACATACCGGAGAGAGTGACCTTGCAATTGTCATGATCCTTCACCCAGCGCAGAGCCCAGGAAGCAATGCTGCGCTCGGGGGCGATGCGCTTGTACTCGGCCTCCAGATCGTCAGTGAGCTTGGCCAGCGCGCCGCCGCGGATGGGCTCCATGATGACCATGGGGATGCCCTTTTCCTTGCAGAGGTCATAGCCCTTGTTGCCGGCCTGCACATACTCGTCCAGATAGTTGTACTGGATCTGGCAGAGATCCCAGGGAGCGGAGTTGATGATCTCCTCGAAGAGGGGGTACTCATCGTGGAAGGAGAAGCCCACAGCGTCGATCTCGCCCTTGGCCTTGAGATCGAACATATAGTCGATCAGACCCAGCTCCTTGACGGTTTTCCAGCTGCCGGCGTTAAGACCGTGAAGCAGATAGTGGTCGAACTTGTCCAGCTTCAGCCGCTCGCGCTGGGTGGCATAGCACTCATGGGCCTTGTTCATGGTCTTGATCATCATCACGGGGAGCTTGGTGGTCACATAGTACTGAGAACGGTCATACTTGGCGAGGGTCTCACCCACAACGACCTCACTCTCGCCGTTGTGATACATGAAAGCAGTGTCAAAGTAGTTCACGCCGTTGGCGATGGCGTAGTCGAACATCTTAGCTACCTGCGCCCGGTCGATCTTGCCGTCGGCCTGGGTGGGGAGACGCATGCAGCCAAAGCCCAGACGGGAAACATTCTCGTCCAGCTTGCCCAGTTGATTGCGAATAACTGCCATAGGTTTTACTTCCTTTCCTGTTTTGAAATAATCGTTATGATAAGCGCCAGAAGACCCAGCACCAGAGCACCGGTGAGAAAATAATAGGGGAGATAGGAAACAGGCTCAGCGGGACGGGGCTGTTCCACCACCTGCGGCAGCGCATCGAAGGCGGCTGCGGGATAGAGCACGGCCTGCTCAGCCGCAAAGCCGTTCTCCCTGCGCTGGGGATCGTCCAGACAGATGAAGCTGTCCTCCCAGAGCGCCCAGCGGGAGCCCTCCGCATCCCGCCACCAGGCAGGGAAGCTGAGCAGGGCGTCCTCCTCGCCGACATACCAGCGGAGATAGCCGCAGGGCTCAGCAGAGAAGGGCGTGACCCACAGGGTAGTGTCCGGATGTGTCGAAAGCCGAAGTCGGAGAGGGCGGTTCACGAACTCCTCGGCGTGGTCGGCCAGAAAATCCTCTTTGTCGCATTCACGGTAGAGCAGAGAAAGGGACGCCCAGCCGATGCGCTGCCCGTCCACATCGGAGAAAGCAAGCCCCCGTCCCAGGGGGGTATAGCGAAGCTGCGCCCAAAGAGCACCGGAAGCGTCCCGGTAAACGCCGAAAACCGTCAGCGCCTGCTCGTTCAGCAGGTAATCCTGCGTCAGGCCGCCGGGCGCGTCCAGCACGGCCACATAGCCGGCAGGGCCGTTGAGGGAGTAATCCCGGCCGTCATAGACGCACTCCTGGGCGTGGTCGTTGAAAAAATCGTTGTTGTCCGTGGCAAAAACGCTGAGGGTCAGCAGAGCGGCCAAAAGAAGAAAGCAGAGAATTCGTTTCATGGCAGCAGAGCGGCATAGGCGGTGCCCAGCAGGGTCGCGTCGGAGACCTGATAGAAGAACGCACGGACGCCGGAGGGCTGCAGAAGCTCGGAAAGCCAGAAGTCGGTGCGGGGACGCAGCAGCGGGTTGCGCGCGAAGGTGGTGCCGTCGGCACAGATGCAGACGCGGCTTCCGGCGGGAAGCTCCCGGCTCTCCACCGCAGCTGCCAGACAGGCGGCGGCCAGCATGGCAGAGCGCTCCAGCAGCAGCCGGTTCAGCTCCTGCAGCAGCGCATAATCGGCACTGCTCAGCGCAGGGAACACACAGGGTGCATTCTCCTCCGCAAGGGCGCTGACATGGGCGGCGGTGAGGGACAGAGAGGGGATGAGCGCAGCGGCCTCGGCGGAGAAAAGACCCTCCCGGATCGCCAGCAGCAGGGTCTGCCGGAGCAGAGGCGCCTGATAAGCGCCGCTGATGCACTTTTCCACCAGCTGCGCACCGGGGGCGTCGCTGGCGGCATCCAGCTCCCTGTCCGCCGTGCCCCGGGGGAAGCGGCCAAAGCCGCCGCTTTCAAAATTCACAATGCAGCTGCTGCCAAGCCCGGCGGCAGCGGGAGCCTTGAGCAGGAGCGCGGAGTCCACATTGGCGCACATATTGAAGCCCGTGCCGAGAATGAAGCCGATGTGATCATCGCAGGGCTCGGTGTTCTGCGCCATGCCGCACAGCTGCGTGCTGACCGTGTCATTGATCACACGCCAGCGCCGGTGACCGGGGGCCCCCAGCCGGACAAGCTCGGCCTCCAGAGGTGCGCACAGACGCATACCGGGCAGCCCCTCCACGCAGAGCTCCTTCGTCAGACGAACGGCCAGACCGTCCCCGTCCGGAAGCACCTCGGAGGGATAGGAGAAGCAGAAGCAGGCACGCTCCACCTCCTCGCAGAGAGGGAGCAGCTCCTCCGCCAGGGTGCGGAAGAATTCATCGGCGGTCACAGCGCCGCCGGTGCCGGGCATGGAGCGCTTTTTCATCTCCTCAATGGAGAGCGTCCCATCCTTATAGGAGAGCCGCGCCAGCCGGAGATTGGTGCCGCCGGCATCAATGACGAGTACCTTCCCCTCCGCAGGGGCTGAGGCGGTGTTGATATAGGCGGGATACATCCCAAGGGAGGAGGGCTTAGCCCTGCAGCCCGCCAGCATCTCGGCTCTGAAGTCCCGGACAATGGCGGGAAGCTCCAGCAGCTCCGGATGCATGGAGTGGCGCAGCAGCAGTTCCCGGGCAGCTTTTCTGGCATCCATGGTCATACGCTCCGATTCGCAGTTTTTCCCGGATTATACCACAGGGGAAGGAAAAAAGAAACAGAGAATTGCGGCAAAACTGGACAAAAGGGGAAAAAACCTTTATAATAACGGCTGATACTGATAAAAGAAATGAGATTCGTTCTATGAAAAAATCCGCAGTCCTTTTGC
>JAGHSH010000179.1 GCA_018065965.1 Candidatus Apopatocola equi | reverse complement strand
TCGCGGCACCGTGCCGCGGGGATGGAGGAAAAACGAAATTTCTTCCCCTTGTCATTGCGAACCGGTGCGCACACCGGTGCGACAATCCGTTCTTCCCCACGCGGGGGAGACGGAGTTCAGCCCCCCTCATTCTCTTTCTCGGCAGAAAGAGAATGAGCGCCGCTGGCGGTGGAGAAGAGAACAGAGGCTCGGCGGCGAAATGCCGCCGTCGGAAAATCTGCGCGCCTGCGGCCAAGCTCAGTGCTTGTCTATGCGTTCCGGGAACCCTTCCGATGCCGCTAGTAGGAGGTAAACGAAAGTAACCATTCGCAGTCAGCAGCGGCAGCGGAAGTCCTCCCGGGATGTATAGAGGACTGAGGAAAGCTCCGAGGCACAAGCTGAAAGTTTCCGACCGCGGCTTGTTGCCGCGAGGATGGGAGAAAGACGAAATTTCCTCCCCTTGTCTGCAGAATGCAAAATACAGCAGCCCCGGTACAAGCCGGGGCTGCTGATTTTCATTTTTTTACTTCTTCTTGGGGACGAGAACATCCTTGCCGCCGATGTAGGGGCGCAGCACCTCGGGAATGGTGATGCTGCCGTCGGAGCGCAGGTGGTTCTCCAGGAAGGCGATGAGCATACGGGGAGGCGCCACCACGGTGTTGTTGAGGGTATGCGCCAGATAGAGCTTGCCGTCCTCGCCGCGGACGCGGATCTTCAGGCGGCGGGCCTGGGCATCGCCCAGATTGGAGCAGGAGCAGACCTCAAAGTATTTCTGCTGGCGGGGAGACCAGGCTTCGATGTCGCAGCTCTTGACCTTCAGATCGGCCAGATCGCCGGAGCAGCACTCCAGCTGACGGACGGGGATCTCCAGAGAGCGGAACAGCTCCACGGAGAACCGCCACATCTTCTCGTACCAGTCCATGCTGTCCTCGGGCTTGCAGACCACGATCATCTCCTGCTTCTCGAACTGGTGGATGCGGTACACACCGCGCTCCTCAATGCCGTGGGCGCCCTTTTCCTTGCGGAAGCGGGGGGAGTGGGAGGTGTAGGTGATGGGCAGCTCGGCCTCGGGAATGATCTGATCGATGAAGGAGCCGATCATGGAATGCTCAGAGGTGCCGATGAGGTAGAGATCCTCGCCCTCGATCTTGTACATCATGGCGTCCATGTCGGTCTGGGACATAACACCCTCCACCACGTTGCCGTGGATCATGAAAGGAGGAATGAAGTAGGTAAAGCCCTTGTCGATCATGAAATCCCGGGCATAGGCCAGCACACCGCTGTGCAGACGGGCCACATCGCCCTTGAGATAGTAGAAGCCGTTGCCGGACACGCGGCGGGCAGCATCCAGATCGATGCCGTCCAGAGACTCCATGATATCGGTGTGGTAGGGCACCTCAAAGGTGGGCACGGTCGCCTCGCCGAAGCGCTGCACCTCCACGTTCGCGCTGTCATCGGGGCCGATGGGCACGGAAGCGTCGATTATATTGGGGATCTGGAGCATACGCTTGCGCAGCTCGGCCTCCAGCTCGGGCTCCAGCGTCTCCAGCTCCGCCAGACGGGCGGCATTGGCGGCGACCTGCGCCTTGACGGCCTCAGCCTCGGCGGCCTTGGAGGGATCCTTCTTGGCCTGTCCCATGAGCATGCCGACCTGCTTGCTCAGCTTGTTCTTACTGGCGCGCAGCTCGTTGCCCTCGGTAATGGCGGCACGGAGCTTCTCGTCCAGCTCCAGCGCCTCATCGACCATGGGCAGCTTCCAGTCCTGGAATTTCTTCTTGATGTTTTCCCGGACAACGTCGGGATTCTCGCGGATGAACTTGATGTCCAGCATGGTTCTTGCTCTCCTTATTTTTCGATGTATTTCATTTTCTTTTTTCCTGTTGCGCGGGGGGATCGGCACTCAGCGGCGCTTCTCCAGCGTCCGGAGCGCCTCCATGAGCGCTTCGCGGTCATCGGCGCTGTAGAAGCTCAGGGTGATGCGTCCCTTATTGCCGCCGGAGATCTTTACCTCCCGGCCAAGGCTTTCCGTGAGCCGGTGCTCGGCCTCCCGCCGGTAATCCACGCCGTCGCCTGTCTGCTCCGGCTTTGCCTTCGGCTCCGTCCGGAGCTTCTGCACCAGCGCCTCAGTCTGCCGGACACTGAGCCCCTCTGCGGCCACCTTTCGGGCGGCGGCAGCCTGCTTTTCCGGCTCCGTGAGTCCCAGCAGCGCCCGGGCGTGTCCCGCGGACAGGCTGCCGTTCTCCACCAGCTTCAGCGCTTCCTCACCCAGCGAGAGCA
>JAGHSH010000142.1 GCA_018065965.1 Candidatus Apopatocola equi | reverse complement strand
CTTCCTTATCGATGTACACCCGCAGCACCATGCCCACGGCTTCCTTGACATATTCGATGTCCCAGATGCTCACGCCCTGCGCCTCCGCTACCGGGGCTGCCAGAGCGCTGATTTTGTCTGTAATTTTACTCATAGCTCTTCCTGTTACCGTTTAATATCAAGAAAAAGACTGGGCCCTCCGCCCAGTCTTTCCTTACACTTCCTACTTACAAGCGCATTATAGCATACTCTTTTCGGCAATGCAAGCATTTCTTGGCCGAAAATAGCTTTTTATCCCGCACTCCTGTTCTTTTTCTCTGTTTTCTCTGATGTGCTGCGGTGTCCTTATCTCATCCCCGCAGCATAGTGCCGCATCCGGCATACAGCCCCCTCATTCTCTTTCTGCCGTGAAAGAGAATGAGAGGGGCTGAATTCCGTTCCCCACCGCGTGGGGAAAAACGGATCGCGGTACCGGTTCGCAATGGCAGGTGGGCTGCCCGGGCGGTTTTATCGCTCCGGCAGCCAGAGCGCCGGGTCGGCGTTCTCCCCGTTGAGCTTCATGGCAAAGTGGAGATGGAAGCCCTCCCCCACCTCGCACAGGGCGCTCTCGCCCACCGCGCCGATCACATCGCCCACCTGCACCGTCTGCCCCACGCTGACGGTGGGCTCTGCGGCCAGATTGGCATAGACGCTCACCACGCCCTCGCCGTGTTCGATCTCCACGGTGGTGCCGTAGAGAGGATCCTCATAGATGGCGCCCACCGTCCCGTCGGCGGCGGCGAGCACATGGCCGCCCAGTCCCGCGGCGATGTCCCAGCCCCGGTGGCTGCGCCAGTCGGCCATGGTGGCGTCATAGGAAAGGGTCTGGCTGTCATAGCCCCGCTCCAGCATACCGCTGACGGGCCAGATGAAATAGAGGGGCAGTACTGTTTCTTCCTCCTCCGCCTCTTTCGCTTCCTCCTCTGCCGCAGCGCTCTGCTCGCTCTCCGGCAGCATTACCGCGGGGATCACCGTTTCCCTTGCCGGAACGGGCTGCGCCGTAACGGCGGGGACGGGCAGCGTAGCCATTACATTTTTCACGTTCTCACTCTCCTGCTCCTTCCCGCCGGGATAGAGCAGACAGATGAGGGCAATGAGCAGCCCGGCCGCCGGCAGGAGCAGCACGGCTCCGCCGTCTGTAAGTCTCTGCAGAATGGATCTTCGCTTCATGGTTCCTTATACCTCCGTATTTCAGCTTTTCGGGGGTAGTCTTGCCGCCGGAAGGGAAAAATATTCCGGAAATGATAGTTTCTTCTTGCTTCGTCCCGGCTTTTGCGGGTATTTCGGCCGAGTTTACATTTTGTTTTCAAATTATCTATAAACCGTTCAGGACTTTTCCCGCAAGGGAGGGTATGATACAACCATCCAAAGCAAGAACGGTTTTCCATTGATTACATCTCTTTTTTCATTTTTTCTTTTTCCTCTCTTTTCTCCCTTCCGGGCCTCCGTTCAGCCCACCGCCTCTTCTCCCTGAGGCGGGAATGAACGGAAACTTGAAAGAAAGCGGAACAGTCTCCGGACTGCTCCGCTTTTTGTACAGTCAGACTGCGGTCATAAAAAGAAAATTCGTTCAAATTTTATCCCCCTATGGGGGTTGCGCAGCTTGACGCTCCGTGATAAACTTTACAGCGTCAAATAAGAACGAATTCCTCACTTCACTCATGAAGGCCCCACCGGAATGCAAGCGGCAGATTGCATTCCGATGGGGCCTTCTTCCTCGTTTCACCCCCGGCGCCGGCTGCGGCTGTGTGGGTTTGTCAATGATGCGTTACAGAATTTCGGAATGAAGGAGGAGCCGAAGGCGACGAGTTCATTCCGAAATTCTGGCCGAAGAATCAAGGGGTAGGAAACGAGGAAAGTGCCTGTCTGGGTGAGCACCAATTGAGAGGACGCATAGGGAAATTGTTGTACTTTCTGTTCCAAACAACAAGTTGCTTTTGGAAATCTTCAAAGGAATAGAATCTGTGATCAGCGTAGAAATACTCATTATCTTTTCTGTGACTGCGTTCAACTTTGCCGTTGTGTCTGGGAGTATAAGGCTTGATGAGCTTATGCCGGATGCAGAGCTTACTCAAGGTTGCTTCAAAAAGCGTTTCCTTGTCAGAGCACTGAGCATTCAGGCGGTTGGTAAATTCGGGTCCATTGTCAGTTTGAACGCATTCAATGACATACGGAAATCGACTTACGCAGTGCTTAATAAATTCCGCAGAAGAGTATGAATTGTGCTCTTTGAAGGCTTCCAGGCAACGAAAGCGGCTGTATTCATCAATGAAGGTGTACTGGTAGTAATATCCGCCGTTCTCTTTGGCATCTTCGACCGCAGCTCCAACCAAGCAGGATTGGGGAACATATTTCACATCGATCTGTACTTTCTGACCCGGATAATCTGCGGCTTTATACTTCTTTGGCTTGTATTTGGGATTCGGAAGCTTTACCGCCATTTGCCCTCTTTTCCTCAAAAATCGATACAGGCCGGAGATGGATCTGCTGTAGCCTCGCTGCCTCAGTTTCACCCAGAACACTACCAATCCTGCATTCGGATTACGTCGGCGCATATTGTCTATGAGTTGGATCTCATCGATGCGATGTTGGTTCGCATGACTGTGAGGCCGATGTGAGCGGTCTTCCAGCGACTGCAATGTTCCGTCATAGCGTTTCTTCCATCGGTAGATGTACTGCCGGTTTGTGTGGTAACGAATGGCTGCTTTTGTCACTCCATATTTCTCTGAGTACAAAATTAGGGATTGCCTATACCGGGCGGTTTGTGTTATCTTATTCATGGCGAATAGGTGACCTGCCTTTCGGTTTTGTCTGGACAACTTAACCTTACTACAGGTCTTTCCTATTCGCTATCTATTTCTTCTCTTTGTCACACATCATTGTAAACCCTACATTCACCCCCGGCGTCGGCTGCGGCTGTCCCTTGACTTTTCGCCCTGATTCAAGTAAACTGTGTGCGATATAATTCATACACAGAAAGGAAGCATTGCCATGTCTGCCAATTTCTCTCCTCTGCAGGGTATTGAGGAAAAGCGCATTCTCGATCTCCCCGGCTACATTCATGTACCTCTGGGCTCCGAGCTGCACTATGAGTCCCCGGTCGTCATGAACTACATTCAGGAGTTTGCCGACCTGACGCAGGTTCCCCACCCCAGTCATCACGAAGGCCGGATCGCCGACTATCTGCTTGCCTGGGCCGCCGCCCACGGCGTGGAGGCTGAAAAGGACGAGATGAACAATGTAGTCATCTTCCTGCCCGCCACCCCCGGATTTGAAAACGCTCCCACGGTGATCGTGCAGGGTCACATGGACATGGTTCCCGCCTGTGACGAGGGCGTTGTCCACGACTGGGAAAATGACCCGCTGGAGCTGGAGTGGACGGCCAACAGCGTGAAGGCCAGGGGCACCACGCTGGGCGCCGACAACGGCACGGGCATTGCCTTTATGCTCAACTACATCGACTACGCCGACAAATTTGTCCACGGCCCCATGCGCATGATCTGCACCGTCTGCGAGGAGGTCGGTCTGCTGGGCGCTCACGCACTGGATGCGAAGTACGTGCAGGGCGCTTCCTATATGATCAACGGTGACGGCGGCTACGGCATGGCCATCATCTCCTGCGCCGGCGGCAAGTATTTCGACTTCAGTCACAAGGCCGAGTGGAGCAGCGTGCCCGAGGGCTTCCGGCTCATGACGCTGGAGATCGGCGGTCTCCGGGGCGGTCATTCCGGCATGGTGGGTCACGGTCAGGTCAATGCGCTGGCCGCCATCGCCAACGCCCTGCTCACCCTCTCCCAGTCCGGCGTGGCGCTGGGTCTTCTCTCCTTCACCGGCGGCAGCGCCAACAACGTGATCCCCGGCAGCGCCAAGGCCGTTGCGGCCATCCGCGCCACCGACTGGGATCAGGCCGTTGAAGTGCTCGAGGGCTTCAAAAAGCGTCTTTTCGACGCCTATCTCGCCACCGAGAAGGATATGTTCCTCACCTTTGCCGCAGGCGGCAGCGGTGAGAAGATGCTCAAGTTCGAGCTCTCCCGCAAGCTGGTGCAGCTCATGAGCACCGTGCCCAACAACATCCACTCCCTGCTGACCACCGCCGAGGGCACCCAGTGCTCCTCCAACCTGGGCACCATCCGCTTCGGAGAGGATGAGCTGTCCTTCACCTGCTTCATGCGCAGCTCCTCCGTCTTCCACGCCGAGCAGGTCACGCTGGCCATGACCGCCCTCGCCGAGCTCTGCGGCTTTGAGCTGAACATCCCCGCCACCATGGCCGCCTGGCCTCCCAAGGCGGAGAACAGGCTGGGCGAGTTGGCGCAGGAGCTCTTCCGGGAGCTCACCGGCAACGAATACAAGCTGCTGGCCATCCACGCAGGCGTGGAGTGCGGCGAATTTGCCGAGAAGAACCCCGAGATGAGCATCATCTCCACCGGCGTAGGCGGCGGCTCCGGCGCGCATGCCACCGTGGAAACCATGAACTTCGATCTGACGGAGCTTTCTCTCCGCTTCCTCACCGCTCTCATTGAGAAGCTGGCCCGGGAGGGCTGAGCCTCCGTGCGTAATCCGCAGCGGAGCGGGGCAGAATAAACCCGGCGCAGATATTCCGAGAAAAGGGGGTGCCCGGTCATGGACACCGAAGGAAAAATCGCCGTACTGCTGGCGACCTATAACGGTGCGCTCTACCTGCCGGAGCTGCTGGCTTCGTTGCTGGCACAGAGCTGCCGGGATTTTGTGATCCTCGCCCACGATGACGGCTCCTCCGATGAGACGCCCGCGCTGCTCCGCGCCTTTGCCCGGGAGCATCCGGGGCTGCTCCGCATACTGCCCGGCGCGCCCACCGGCTCTGCCCGGGACAATTTCCTCTTCCTCCTTTCCCGGACGGAAGCGCCCTATTATATGTTCTGCGATCAGGACGATATCTGGCTGCCGGACAAGGTGGCGCTGACCCTTGCGAAAATGCGGGAGCGCGAGCAGGAAGGGAAGCCTGCCCTTGTATTTACAGAGCTTTCCGTGGCTGACGCCCGGGGACGCGTGATCCGGGAGAAAATGAGCGAATATCAGCATCTTCCCCTGGAGGCCGTGAGCTTCCGCCGGCTGCTGATCCAGAACGTGGTCAGCGGCTGTACGGTGATGATCAACCGCACCCTGCGGGATATGGCTCTGCAGGACATCCCCGCGGAGGACGTGATCATGCATGACTGGTATCTCGCCCTCATCGCCGCCCGCTTCGGCACCGTGGCCGCCGTGGAAACACCCACGATCCTATACCGGCAGCATGACAGCAACAGCGTGGGAGCCCGGGACGTCCGCTCCCTGCGCTATCTTCTCTCCCGCCTGCGCTCCGGAGACGTTCCCGCCTCTCTGGCAGCCACCCGCCGGCAGGCCGCGCTCTTTGCCCGTCAGTTCGGCGAGGACAGCGCCAGTCTCTGCGCCCGCTATGCCGCGCTGGGTCGGAAGGGCAAGCTCCGGCGGCTGCGCTTCTATGCCGCCGAGGGCGTTCGGAAATCCGGATTGCTCCGAAATCTGGGGCTTGTCTGGTTCGGGTAAAGAATATCGCTGTCTCCCCTCTTGTTTTAGTACGGCATCGGCTGCAGCGCCCGCTCCGAAGAAGAGATGATGGGCATCGTCAGCATGTTCGGCGCTCAGTAAGCTGTCTATAAAGTCTATAAAAAGGTTCTCTGCAGAATGAACATTTTGCAGAGAACCTTTTTTCGTGTTTTCCCCCACGGCGTGGGGAACGGGGATGCGGATTGCCGCAGCAATGGGAATACATGCAAGAAAAAACGGTTCCTTGCAAAAGCCTTGCAAGGAACCGTTTTTCTTTTCAGGGATTCACATATTCGCAGTTCTTCAGTCCGAATTTCTCCCACAGCATCTGCTCGATGTCGGCAGGGTCGATCTCCGTTTCGGTAAGGGTGCTGCCGCTTTTCACCGAAAGGGTCGTGCCGTTGAGGCTGATGTGACCGTCCGGCGTGCGCTGGTTCACAATATACTGGGTGGCAAAGCGGAAATCCGGGGCAGAGCACATAAGATTGCCGGTCTGGAAGTCCGCGTTCAGGAAGGCCATGGGCATGAAGCAGAGGACAGAGGTCTCCTCCCCCGTGCTCTCATGGAGTCGCTTCAGCTCCCGCCAGCCCTCTGCCTTCTCTTCGATCCAGTAGGTCTCCCCATGGAGGGTCTGACGGCGGTCGGAGAGCTCCACGGCGAAGGGAGCCATTCCGCCGCCCTTGCCCACATCCATGAAATAGCGCTTTCCGTCCAGTCTGACCACCGTGCCCCGGTGGACACAGGGGCGGCCGTCGCCCAGTCGGCAGTGTACGGAGAAGGCGTCATAGCCCAGAGAGCGGAGCAGGCACACAAACAGCCCGTTGAGCTCGAAGCAGTAGCCGCCCCGGCGGTGCTCCACGACCTTCTCAAAAAGGTGCTCGGTGGTAAGGGAGATCGGATGGTGCCAAAGGCTCAGATCCAGACTCTCAAAGGGAACCGAGGTCTGGTGACACCAGATGAGTCTGTTCAGATTTTCGAGATCGGGCGCGGTAAAGTCCTCGCAGCCGATCCGCTTCAGATATGCGTCCGCATTGGGAATAGGATCGTAGAAAATGTCCTGCATGGCGTACTCCCCTGTTCTGTATTTTTATTTCTGTTCGGATCAATTATATCATGCTTTCGGCGCATTGCAAGACACAAAAGGAAGGGTACGCTGCAAAATGCCGATTCTGCAGCGTACCCGCTCCTCTTTATTCGTATTCGTCGTCCACGTCATACTCCGGCAGTACCTCGCTCATATTGAGCACCAGCAGACCGGTTATGGCTGCAAAGCCCACGGCCCAGCCGGCAAGGATCAGCCGTCCCGCGCCGATGGAGGTATCCATCAGAACGGTCATGCATAGCACAGAGGCCAGCGTGCAGGCAAAGAGGACTTTCATGGGCTGGGCACGGTAGAAGAAATAGCCCGAGAGCCGATAGGCCGCATAGAGCGCTCCGGCAATGGCCAGCATCAGCGGCGCATAAGACCACACCACCGGATCCTTGGCATACTCCCGGTAGGCCACCACCAGCCACACGGAGAAGAACGCCACGGGGTTCAGACTCAGCCATGCCCCCAGGGCACCCCAGCGGTGGAGATAGGGGAAGAGCAGCAGCGCCGGAACACTCAAAAGTCCCAGCAGAGCCGTCAGCTTGGCCACCACGCCCACGCCTGTGAAAAAGCTCAGCACGCAGCCGCCGGCGGCGATGAGTCCCGCCATGGCGATCACGGCGGCGAGAGGCTGCGGCAGCACCGTCATGGCCTTTTCCGGCTCTTCGGCGGCGGAAGCGTCCCGGAGCATATGGTTCAGGAACCGGAGAGCCAGCGCCGAGAGCAGAAGCAGCAGTGCCAGCAGGACGCTCAGGGGGTGGTGCGGCACCGCCAGCGCCGTTTCGGCGTCAAACACATTCATATTCTGCAGCCAGCGCAGCAGCACACAGACGGCTCCCAGCGTAATGGGAGCAAGGGAATGGATCCAGGCTTGTTTCTGCATAGGTCGTTTCTCGTTTCATAAGATAGTGATGCCGATATTTTATACTCTTTCTTTCGTGCCGTCAAGGAGGCAAAACCATGAAGCTCTTTTTTCGCTCCGCTCTGTGCTTTTTCTTCGCCGTTCTCTGCCCCCTTGCGGGCTGTCTGCTCTTCCCGGAGAGGGAAGAGGCGCAGGAGAACATCCTGCTCCTGCTGCCGGACGGAGACCGCTCGGAGCTATCCGAGGAGGACTATCTCACGGGGGTGCTTGCCGGGGAGATGCCCGCCTCCTTTCCCCCGGAGGCGCTGAAGGCACAGGCGGTGGCGGCGCGGAGCTATGCCCGGCGGCTGAGTACGGGGAGCCGGCATCCCGACGCCGCTCTCTGCACCCGGGGCGAGTGCTGCCAGCACTATCTCAGCGAGGCGGAGCAGCGCGAGCTGTGGGGCGCGGATTATGATCTGTATGCCGCCGCACTCCGCGCAGCGGTGCGCGCCACGGAGGGGGAGATCCTCCGCTATGAGGGGGAGCCCATTGAGGCCTGCTTCCACGCCTCCTCCCCGGTCTGCACGGAGAACAGCGAGGCCGTGTGGGGGCAGAGTGTGCCGTATCTCGTCTCTGTCAGCAGTCCCGAAACCGCGGAGACCGTGCCCCGCTTTCTCAGCAGCGCGGAGCTGACGGCGGAGGAGCTGTGCGCGGCGCTGGCGCTGGAGCCGCTGCCCGGCTGCGAGCTGGGCGAGTGCCGCCGGGATGCGGCCGGACGGGTGGAAACGCTGGAGCTCATGGGCTGCAGCTTCACCGGTACGGAGCTCCGGCAGCGGCTCTCCCTGCGCTCCACGGCCTTCACCGCCGAATATGCCGCCGGTCTTTACCGCTTCACGGTATCCGGCAGCGGGCACGGGGTGGGCATGAGCCAGTACGGTGCGCGGATTCTGGCAGAGGACGGCTGGGACTATGCCGCCATCCTCCGCCATTATTACCCGGGCACAGAGCTTTTCAAAGCTGCGCCTTGCACTCCCTGAGCCAGGCGTACACCTCGTAATCCACCTCCGGCTCACCGATCACCGCGCTGCTGCCGCGCAGGCCGCAGCCGCTGCCGCCGATGGGATCCATGCTCCATTCCTTGGCGGTGTCCAGCCAGGCCTGGCTCTCCTCGCTGCTGTAGCCGGGATAGAGCACTTCCACGAACTCCACACCGCAGCAGCGGACATTCTGCATGAAGCCGTCCAGCGCCATGCCGCTGATGCCGCAGGCGCGGGGATCGGCCATGGCCACCAGTCCCCCGGCCTCCCGGATCAGGGACGCGGTCTGTCCCACCGTGGGCGTTTCCGTTTTGGCGGACTCGATGAGAGCGCGGAGGGGCGCATAGTCGGGATCAAAGAAGAAGCCCAACAGCCGCAGCTCCGTTTCGTAACGGCTCAGCCGTCCGGGCAGCTCCACGCCGGGGACAAACTCCAGCCCCAGCTCCGCAGCGGCTGCGGCGGCCTCCTCCAGTCCCTCCAGCGAGCAGTAATCCGTCAGCGCCACGGCGCTGAGTCCCGCGTCCTTCGCCTTCCGCATAAGCTCTGCGGGCGTATCGCTGCCGCCGGAATAGACGGAATGGGTGTGCAGATCGACCTTCATCATGGGAAAAGCTCCTTTGCATTTTTTCTCAGTATACCACACGACGGAGGAAAATGGGACTGTTTTTGTGGACAAACAGGAAAAAAAGGGGTATGATTAAGCTGTATTTTTATATTCACGGAGGACCGAGGCCATGAAACGCCTTTTTCTGATATGCACCGCCGTCCTGCTGCTTCTGAGCGGCTGCGGCAAAAAGGAGAGTACAGAGACCGCTGCCGCGCCGGAGCAGACCGAACGCCGGAGGGCCGAGGAGAGCAGTGACAGTGCCTGGGCCAGGGCGCTGCCCGCCGCCTCCCCGGAGAGCAGCCGTCTGCTCCGGCAGACCAAGTATGACGCGGCGGGCTCTGTGGTGTCCTGGACGGACTATACCCTCAATGCCGACGGGCGGCCCATCAAGTCCGTGCCCCACTCCGCCGGCGGCTTTCTCACGGACGAGGACTTTCTCTGCAGCTATGAATACTCCAACGGCTATCTGACCGCCCGCAACGACTACAGCGGCGACGGCCAGCGGCTGATCTCCCGCCGGAAGTATGACGCGGCGGGTCATGAGCTCAAATGGATCCTCTACGATGAAAACGGCAAGGTGAATCTCTGGTACGAGAACACCTATAACGAGCAGGGCGACTGCATCTCTCACCTGCTCTGCCGGGAGGGCGAGAAGCCCAAAGTCATGAACCTGCGGGAATACGACTATGATGAAAACGGCCATATTTCCCAGTGCCGCTATCTCAGTCAGTCCGGCAGCGTCATCCACATCTACGATTACAGCTATGAGCCGGATGCCCAGGGCCGAGTGCTCAGCTACCGTCAGTATGACAGCTCCGCCCGGCTGCTGGTGGAATGGTTCCGCTACGGCTATGACGAAAACGGCCGCGTGGCGGTCGAGGAGCAGCTGGACGCGGGCGAACGGGTGCTCATTCGCCGGGAATATCTCTATGATGCGCAGGGTCGGGTGGATCGGGAGCTGCTCTATTCCTCCGACGGAAATCTCGCCGTGGTACTGGAGAACAGCTGGGAATGAACGATTCGACCGTCAAAACGCTCGCGCGGCTGCTGCTGAGCGAAAAGCTCCGTGCCGGATGGCGGGAGCGTGTTTATGCCTTTCTCAACCGGCGCACCCTCCGCCGGGCGAAAGCGCCGCAGGCGCTCACGCCGGGCATCGCCCTCTGGGGCATGGCCGCCGAGAGCAGCGGCATGGGGCAGTGCTGCCGCAGCGCGGCCAGAGCCCTGCTCACCGGGGACATTCCCTTTACCCTCCGGCCCCTCCATTCCCGTGCCGGCGGGACGCTGGGGCTCTCCGCCTTTGCCGAAGCGCTGGCGGAGGAGCGCCTTATGAGCGTGAATCTTTTCTGCTTCAACGCCGACTGCACGGGCTACTTTCTCCGGCAGGCGGGGGCAGAGCAGCTGAAGGGACGGAAAAACATCGCCCTGTGGGCCTGGGAGCTGCCGGAATTTCCGAAAGAGTGGAGCTCCGCCTTTGAGTGGTATGACGAGATCTGGACGATCTCGGAGTTCTGCCGCGCCGCCATCGCCAGGGCCACCGACAAGCGTGTCCGCGTGCTGCCCCTCTGCGTGGAGCCCGAGGCCGAGCCGGGGCTGACGCGCGGGGATTTCGGTCTGCCCGAGGGACGGACGCTCTTTCTCGCCATGTACGACGCCCGGAGCATTCAGGAGCGCAAGAACCCCGGCGGCGCCCTTGCCGCCTACTGCGCCGCCTTCCCCGAGGACAGGGGCGAAACGGCGCTGATCCTGAAGATCGGCGGCGGAGAGCAGGGGCGGCAGGAGGCCGATGCGCTCCGCAGCGGACTGGGGCGGTCGGACATTCTCATTCTCGAGGATGTGCTGAGCGAGGCGCGGCTTTACGCCCTCATGAGCCTCTGCGACGTATTCATCTCCCTC
>JAGHSH010000046.1 GCA_018065965.1 Candidatus Apopatocola equi | reverse complement strand
CCCCTCCGGCGGCGCCGCGCCCGCCGGCCGTCCCGCAAGGGGTTGAGGGACGCGCCATGATCCGGATACAAAATCTCTCTAAGACCTATCAGATCGGAGACGAGGCCGTCCACGCGCTGGATCATGCCTCGCTCCATGTGTCCCCCGGTGAATTCGTCAGCATCATCGGCCCCTCCGGCAGCGGCAAAAGCACGCTGATGAACATCATCGGCTGTCTGGACACCGCCGATGAGGGCGAATATCTGCTCGACGGCATCCCCATCGAGGACTACAGCGAAAACGAGCTGGCCCGCATCCGCAACCGGAAGATCGGCTTCGTATTCCAGTCCTCCAACCTCATCTCCAAGCTCACCTCCTATGAAAACGTGGAGCTGCCCCTGATCTATCAGGGCGTGAAGAAGGCGGAGCGCGCAGAGCGGGTCGCCGAGGCGCTGGAGCGGGTGAAGCTGGGCAAGCGGGCCAACCACTACCCCACGGAGCTCTCCGGCGGCCAGCAGCAGCGTGTGGCCATTGCCCGCGCCATCGTAACGCATCCCTCGCTCATTCTGGCCGACGAGCCCACCGGCAATCTGGATTCCCATACGACTCTGGAGATCATGGAGATCTTTCATGAGCTCCACGCCCAGGGCAACACCATTGTGCTCATCACCCACGACGACAGCGTGGCGGCACAGGCGGAGCGCCGGGTAAATATTCTTGACGGACAGCTGACGGAGGTGAAGGACTGATGGATACTCTGCGGCAATCTCTGCGCATGGCAGTCAAGTCCATTATGGGCAATAAGCTCCGCTCCTTCCTGACCATGCTGGGCATCATCATCGGCGTGATGGCGCTGGTGATCCTCGTCAGTCTTGTCAACGGCGCCACCAGCTCCGTTACCGACGCTATTTCCGCCCTGGGCAGCAACACCGTTACCGTGACGATCAGCGATGACAAGGGCGAGAGCGTGAGCCTCCGGGAGCTGGAGGAATGGGCAAAGCTGGAGAACGTGGGCGAGATCGCAGCCGCGGCCTCCGAAAGCGGCGCCGTGGCCAAGTACAAAAGCACCTCCGCCTCCGCCCGTCTGGCGGGCGTTACGCCCTCCTACTTCCGCATTCAGAACCGCAAGCTCCTGCTGGGACGCTCTCTGCTCACCCCCGATGTGGAGAACCACACGGACGTGTGCGTGATCAACGAGAAGGCCGCCAACGATCTGGTTGGCTACCGGGACTGCCTGGGCGAGAGCATCGGCGTGAACGGCCACCGCTTCACGGTAGTGGGCGTGCTGAAGGATGATGAGGACTCCCTGACCTCCGCCTTCGGCTTCGGCTCCGCCGAGGTCTACATTCCCTATTCCTCTCTGGTGCATCTGAGCAGCACCGTCAGCGGCCGGATCGCCACCTTCTATGTCAGCGCCGAGGAGGGGAAAACGCTGGAGGACGCGGAACAGGCCATGAAGGATGTGCTTTACGAGCGCTTCAAGGAGGATGAGGACGCCTATAGCCTCTCCTCCCAGAACGCACTGGAGGACGCCACAGCGTCCATCACCTCCGTGCTGGCGGTGCTGCTGGGCGGCATCGCGGCCATCTCTCTCATCGTCGGCGGCATCGGCATCATGAACATCATGCTGGTCACCGTTACCGAGCGCACCCGCGAGATCGGCATCCGCAAGGCCATCGGCGCCAGCCGCGGCGTGATCCTGCAGCAGTTCCTCATTGAGAGCGTGCTGCTGTGTATGTTCGGCTGCGCACTGGGGATCTTCTTCTCCTGGGCGGTGCTCAGCGCCATCGGCGTGGTGGTATCCTCCCTTGGTATGACCTTTGATCTGGACGGCAAAGTCGTACTGGTGGCTGTGCTCTTCTGCTTTGCCATCGGCGTGGGCTTCGGTCTGTATCCCGCCAACAAGGCCGCCAAAATGAAGCCCATTGACGCCCTGCACTACGGAGGCTGAAGCAATGAACAACGATAAAAAATTCAAATTCTTTTCCCGCTCCGCTTCCCCGGCTGCACCCGCTGCGGAGCAGGAGGAGAGCAGGCCCCGCAGACGCGGATTTTTCAAAACGCTGCTGCCCCTGCTCCTTGTTGCTGCGGTGCTGCTGAGCATCTTCGGCGGCAGAAAAAGAGGCGACAGCAGCGGTGTGGAGGTCATCACGGAGCTCCGCAGCGCCGAGGCGGTCACCGGCAGTCTGGAGGAAGTGCTGCTCAGCGGCGGTTTCCTCAGTGAAAGCGAGAGCGAAAGTCTCGGCTTTGCCGGGAATGTGCGGCTGCTGAGCTGGGAGGTCGGCGAAAACGAGGTAGTGGTCAAGGGTCAGCCGCTGGCCACTGTGGACAGAAACAGCGTCCTCGCCTCCATTTCCGAGCTGAAGGAGCTGGCCGACAAGCTGGACAAGGCACTGGAGGAGAGCCGCGGCGAGACCCTCGGCACCTCTCTCACTGCTCCGCTGGCCGGTCGGGTCGCGACCGTGTTTGCCCACAAAGGCGATCGCGTGCAGGATGTTGTCGCCGAGCACGGCGCTCTGCTGCTGCTCTCTCTGGACGGACGGCTCTCGCTGGACATTCCCGCCGGAGAGCTGAGCGTGGGCGACAGCCTGGAGCTGCGCCGGCAGGACGGCAGCAGCGTCGGCGCGCAGGTCGCCGAGGTCACGGAGGGCATTGCCTCCGTCACCGTCAGCGACGCCGTTTGCAGCTGGGGCGAGAGCGTTTCCGTGTACTCCCCCGCCGGGGAGGAGCTGGGCAGCGGGGAGTTGGGCGCACACCGCGCTCTGGGCATCACCGGCTTCAGCGGCACGGTCAGTGCCGTATATCCCGCGCCCGGCGCCGCCGTCTACAAGGGTCAGCAGCTTCTCACTCTCAGCGATACCGGGTATTCGGGCGGATACGAAAGCCTTCTGCTCCGCCGGCAGAAGCTCGAAGCGCAGATCGATGCGCTCTATGCCCTCTACCGCTCCGGCACCCTGACAGCCCCCGAGACCGGCTATGTTTCCAAGCTGAACACCGCAGCCGTGGGTCTTGAAGAGGAAAAAGCCCAGGCGGGCGGCGGTATGCGCTTCCCCTTCGGTCTGAGCGCCCCGGAGAGTCGGGGAAATATCTCGCTGCTGACCGCCTTCCTCAGCGATAGCGGAGCGGCTCTCACCCTGCTGGGCGATGAGCCTCCGATTACGCCTCCCGGTGGGGAGGATCAGGAGAATCCGGAGGAGCCGGAGACCTATACCCTCATCGGCACCGTTTCCGCTCTGGATCCCGCCGTCGGCGTAACACTGGAGCTCTTCAGCGGCGGACAGCTGGTGATCCCCCTTGCGGATCTGATGGGCAAGTGCGATCTCACCACCCTGCGCACGGGCGCTCTGCTGGTGCTCACCTGCCGGACAGAGGGCGATGCGCCGGAGAGCGTGAGCGTCTATACCCCTGCCGAGGGCGGCGGAGGCGGCTTCCCGGGTAGGGGGGGCTTTTCCTTCAGCTTCGGCGCGAGCACCCCGGCACCGGAGCCGGACTATACCGCCGAGGAGACCGAGCTCTGCACCCTGACGGTGTTCAACCGGGTGGATATTGTGCTGAGCGTGGATGAGCTGGATATCCGCTCTCTGCAGGTGGGACAGCCCGCAGAGGTCACGCTGGATGCACTGG
>JAGHSH010000064.1 GCA_018065965.1 Candidatus Apopatocola equi | reverse complement strand
CTATAATATATCAAACCCGTTCGGAAAATGCAACGGGTGGTTTTGCTTTTTCTGCGTCACTCTGCATCCCGGGAGGACTTCCGCTGCCGCCGCCTCCCACGCAGAGGGAGGCAGGGAAGAATACCCCCTGTCATTGCGAAGAGCGGAGTGCCGCGCGGGGCAATCGCGCTGAAAGGGAAACCTCTTTTTACACATTCCGCACTCCGTCCGTAGTATGCTGACGCCATGAAAACGATCTACGCCGAAGCCGTCCTGCTGGAAAATCTCCTGTGGGACTATCTGCTGCTGCGGGGAGTGGCTCTCGTCCGCGCTCTGCCCGTACACCGGGGCCGCTGTCTGCTGGGGGCCGCGCTTGGCAGCGGCTTTGCTCTGCTCTGTCTGCTGCCGCGGTCGGCATGGCTCTGCTCTCCCCTGCCGATTCTGGCTGTTTCGGGGCTCATGTGTACGCTGAGCTACGGGGGCGAGCGGGAGCTGTTCCGCTCCTGGGGGAGCTTTCTGGCTTTGAGCGCCGCCTTCGGCGGCAGCGTACTGCTCTGGAGCCGTCTGAGCGGAGAGGGCTGGAGCTTCCGCGCCCGGCTGCTGGGCTTTGTGAGCCTTGCGGGGCTTCTGGGCTTCTGTCTGCGCCGGATCGAGGAGCGCCGCCGCTCACCCACCGTGGTCTGCCGGGTGGTGCTGGAGGGCAGAACGGCAGAGTTCACCGCCCTGCGGGACACGGGGAACCGGCTCTGGGATCCGCTCAGCGGCAAGCGGGTGCTCATTGCCGAGGAGGCGCTGCTCTCGCCGCTCTTCTCTCCCCCGCTGCCGCCCATGAGCGCGGCGGAGCGGCTGCTGTATCTCGGCAGGGGTTCCCTGCGGGGGCGCTGCCGGCTGCTGAGCTGCAGCTCGCTGGGCGGCCGGAGCCTGCTGCTGTGCATCAGGCCGGATCGTGCCAGCATCGACGGGGAGGAAACGGAGCTGCTTGTGGGTATTTTTGAGGGCTCCCTCGGGGAGTTCGGAGCGTTGTGGTAAAGGAGGAGAATATGGACACGGGCATCATCCATCTGCTGCACCGGCTTTTTCCGGCCGGTACGGTGGGGTATATAGGCGGCAGCGACCGGCTGCCGCCGCCTTTGGAGCGGGAAGCCGAGGCCGAAGCCATCGAGCGGCTGCTGCAGGGGGACAGGGAAGCAAAGAACCTGCTCATCGAGCACAACCTGCGGCTGGTGGTCTATCTGGCAAAGAGATTTGAAAACAGCGGCGCGGGGCTGGAGGATCTGATCTCCATCGGCACCATCGGGCTCATCAAGGCCGTGGAAACCTTTCGCTCAGACAGGAACATCCGGCTTGCAACCTACGCCTCCCGCTGCGTTGAAAACGAGATCCTCATGCACCTGCGCAAGCTCAGCCGGGAAAAGGGTGAGCTCAGTCTGGATGAGCCCATCAACACCGACTGGGACGGCAATGAGCTGCTGCTCTCGGATGTGCTGGGCACCGACGGCGAGGAGGTAGGCAGAAATCTGGAGGAGGACGCCGACCGCTCCGCTCTCTATGAGGCGCTGTCCCGGCTCAGCGAACGGGAAAAGCAGATCATCGAAGCGCGCTTCGGGCTCCGGGGTCGGCAGGAGCAGACCCAGAAGGAGGTGGCCGATTCCCTCGGCATCAGCCAGAGCTACATATCCAGACTGGAAAAGCGCATCATCGACCGGCTCCGGCGGGAGCTCCAGCGCGCCATGCTGTAAGCGCCCCGGGAGGACTTCCGCTGCCGGGAGGTAAACTGCAGTAATATGCAGGGAAAAACAGAAGTCCTTCCTGCTCCCCCGGATATGACAAAGCCTCCCCGAAATCGGGGAGGCTTTGAGGCTGTCGAAAAAGGTCGGTCTGCGAAACGAGCATAGCCTCGCAGAGTTCGCCTTCCGCAGAAGGCGAAGGAATTTCGTTCATTTATAAGCGAGCTTTGCCCGCTTATAAATACGGTAAGGCGCTGCTGAAGCAGCGCCCTCGCCTCGACCAAAGAGGGCGGCAGCCCTCTGCGATAAAGGCGAGCAAACCCTTTCGTCAAAAAACAAAGTTTTTTGACGAGCTGAAAGCCTCCCCTGTTTTGGGGAGGCTTTCTTATATAAGCGCTTACATCTTAACGATCGTGTCGCAGAGCTCGTCCAGATAGTCGCCCTTGAACTGCTCGATCTCGCCGGCGTCGCAGAGCCGGGTCAGAGCCGGGTCGATGGGCAGACGGGCCACACCGGGGATGTCATAGGTCTCGGCCAGCTCCCGGGCACGGCTCTCGCCGAAGATGGCATGCTCGCTGCCGCAGTCGGGGCACTTGAAGAAGCTCATGTTCTCCACAAGGCCGATGACCTTGCGCTTGAGCATACCGGCCATTTTTACGCACTTGGCCACGATCATGCCCACCAGCTCCTGGGGCGTGGAAACGACCACAACGCCGTCCACGGGCAGAGACTGGAACACAGTCAGCGCCACATCGCCGGTTCCGGGAGGCATATCCACGAACATATAGTCCACATCGCCCCAATGCACGTCCGTCCAGAACTGGGTGACCGCACCGGCAATAACGGGGCCGCGCCAGACAACGGGGTCGGTCTCATCGCTCAGCAGCAGGTTGATGCTCATGATCTTCACGCCGCCCTTGCTCTCGGCGGGCTCGATGCCCATCTCGTTGCCGGCAACGCTGCCGTGGATGTGGAAGGACTGGGGAATGGAGGGGCCGGTGATGTCGGCGTCCAGAATGGCTACCTTATAGCCCCGGCGGGCCATGGTAACGGCCAGCTGGCTGGTGACCATGCTCTTGCCCACGCCGCCCTTGCCGCTGACAACGGCAATGACCTTGCCCACTTTGGAGTGTTCGTTCAGGGGCTTGAGGAAGCTGGCAGGATCGCGGTCGCTGCAGTTTTCCTTGCAGGTCTTGCAATCATGGGTGCAATTTTCGCTCATGTCTTTTCTCCTTATCGATCAATATACTTATTCTGTTTCAGCCTCTCAGCTCCGGCAGGAGCAGGGCGGCAACGCGGAAATAGACCAGCAGGCTCAGCACGTCCACGATGCTGGACACCACCGGGCTGGCTATGACCGCCGGGTCGAAGCCCAGCTTCCCGGCAAGGATGGGCAGAGAGCAGCCCACCAGCTTGGCAAAAAGCACCACCACGACCAGCGTCAGGCACACGGCCGCCGCCACGCCCACGGTAACGCCGTTGTGCAGCAGCGCCATATCCACGGCGATCATTTTGACGAAGTTGGCCGCCGCCAGACAGACGCCGCAGAGCAGCGCCACGCGGAGCTCCTTCCAGATCACCTCGCCCAGATTGGACATATCGAGCTCGTCCAGCGCAAGGCCGCGGATAATGGCCACGCTGGCCTGCGTGCCGGAGTTGCCGGCGGTGCTGCAGAGCAGGGGGATAAAGGCGGAGAGCACGAGGCAGGATGAGAGCTGCCCCTCATAGTGATTGAGGACGAAGCCGGTCAGGGCGGCGGAGAGCATCAGCGGCAGCAGCCAGGTGATGCGGGCCTTCCAGGTCTCCACCACGCCCGTGTGCAGATAGGGGCGTTCCGAGGGGGACATACCGGCCATGATCTCCATGTCCTCCGTGGCCTCCTCTTCCATAACGTCCATGGCGTCGTCTACAGTGACGACGCCCACCAGACGGCCCTCCTTGTCCACCACCGGCATGGCGGAGAAGTTATACTTGGAAAAGGCCTGGGCCACGTCCTCCTGATCGTCCGTGGTGGTCACGGAGATGACGTTTTCCTCCATGATATCGGAGATCACCGCATCGTGATCGGAGAGCAGCAGGGTGCGGATGGAGATCGCACCGATGAGCTTTCCCTGATCGGTCACATAGCAGGTGTTGATGGTTGCCTTGTCCACGCCCGTGCGGCGGATGCGCTTCTCGGCCTCCTCCACGGTCATCTTCGGGCGCAGGGACACGAACTCCGTGGTCATGATGCTGCCCGCGGAGTCCTCGGGATACTTGAGCATCTCATTGATGAGCCGCCGCGTTTCCGCATCGGCCTGACGGAGAATGCGCTTGACCACGTTGGAGGGCATTTCCTCCACCAGATCCACCGCATCGTCCACATAGAGCTCGTCCACCACTTCCTTGAGCTCCGTGTCGGAAAAGCCCTGAATGAGCAGCTCCTGGGTCTCGCTTTCCATTTCCACAAAGGCCTCGGCGGCCAGCTCCTTGGGCAGCAGCCGGAAGAGCCGGGGCAGAGCGGAGGGATTGTCCAGCTCCTCGAACACGGAGGCCAGGTCCGAGGGGTTCATGGTGGAGAGTATATCGCGCAGGGTGGAATATTTTTTCGCTTCCGCCAGCGCGGCGATAGTATTTTCAATACTGTAGGTTCTTTCTGCCACTTTGTACCTTCTCCTTTTTCTTTATTTGACCGTAAAACTGCGTTTTACAAAAGGAGCAGGGTACAGCTCGGGCACAACGGTATCAGCCGGCGCACGGAACGACCGGCACCGAACCTCGTCGGCCTTCGCCTGTACCGTTGCTACTACTGCCAGCGTCCATGCATTTCACCTCACAGGAATCAGTTTTGGCAAAGAATTATTATAATAGGTTCTTTCGGCTCTGTCAATGCGACAGTGGTCGAAAATTCCGTTTTCGCCCTTACTCCCGGCCCTTGCTGCGCAGCAGGTGATCCCGCAGATCCCAGAGCTTCTGGCTCAGGTCCACATAGTAGCAGTGGGGCTGGTCAAAGCGCTTGACCTCCTCCCAGAGTCTGTCCACCTCAGCGGCGCAGTGGGCTCGGATCTCCTCCAGCGTGGGCAGCTCATAGACCAGCTCGCCGCCGAGGAACACGGGAACCTGCAGCTCCCGCACGGTATAGTTTTCCATGACCTTGCGCTTCCAGGTGAATTCGGGGTCGAAGAGCTCAAAGGGGCGGGAGAAGTCGGGCTCTTCATCCCGGAGGAACATACAGTCGGCGGCGGCCATGCCGTGCTCGTCAAAGAAGCGGCAGGTCTTTTTGAAGCCGGGGACGGTGATCTTGGCCACATTCTCGCTGATCTTGATGCGGGGATGGATCACGCCCTGCTCATCCTCCACGGCCACGAGCTTGTAAACGCCGCCGAACACGGGCTCGGAGGAGGCGGTGATCATCCGCTCGCCCACGCCGAAGCTGTCCACCTGACCGCCCTGCCGCAGCAGCTCCCGGATGGCATACTCATCCAGAGAGTTGGAGCAGGTGATGGTGCAGCTCTCCCAGCCGGCCTCATCCAGCATCCGGCGGCACTGCTTGGTCAGATAGGCCAGATCGCCGCTGTCGAGCCGGATGCCGCACTTCTTCACCCCAAGGGGTCTGAGCACCTCGTCAAAGGCGCGGATGGCGTTGGGAACGCCGGAGCTGAGCACATCGTAGGTATCCACCAGCAGCACGGCGTTGTCGGGGTAGCACTCGCAGTAGGCCTTGAAGGCGGAAAGCTCGTCGGGGAACATCTGCACCCAGCTGTGAGCCATGGTGCCCAACGCCTTCACGCCGTAGAGCTCATCGGTGATGGTGCAGGCGGTGCCGCTGCAGCCGGCGATATAGGCGGCGCGGGCGCCCAGAATGGCCGCGTCCGCACCCTGCGCGCGGCGGGAGCCGAATTCCATGACGCTGCGGCCCTGAGCGGCGCGAACCACCCGGTTGGCCTTGGTGGCGATCAGGCTCTGGGGGTTGAGCGTCAGCAGCAGGAAGGTCTCCAGCAGCTGCGCCTGCATGGCGGGAGCGCGGACGGTAGGCAGCGGCTCCCGGGGAAACACGGGTGTGCCCTCCGGCACTGC
>JAGHSH010000134.1 GCA_018065965.1 Candidatus Apopatocola equi | reverse complement strand
GAGTAGGACAGGCCGGGCCCTCCCGTTACAGAGGCAGAGTGCCGCGGCTTTCCGCTGCGGAATTCGGGTGGTACCGCGTGATGAGCTGATCGCGCCCCGGAGCGTTTGCGTTCCGAGGCGTTTTTTTCGTCTGCGGATGCCGAAGGCTGCATTTTTTTAGGAGGATCGGAATATATGAAAGAACTGCCCAAGATCTATGAGCCCCAGAAGGTCGAGAAGCGCATCTACGACTTCTGGATGGAGGGCGGCTGGTTCCACGCCAAGCGGGATCCGGACAAGAAGCCCTTTACCATCGTTATCCCCCCACCCAACGTCACCGGCCAGCTCCATCTGGGTCACGCCTTTGACGAGACCCTGCAGGACGTGCTCATCCGCTGGAAGCGCATGAGCGGCTACAGCGCCCTGTGGCTCCCCGGCGTGGATCACGCCGGCATCGCCACGCAGATCAAGGTCGAGGAACAGCTCCGCAAGGAGGGTCTGACCCGCTTCGATCTGGGCCGTGAGAAGTTCCTGGAGCGGGTGTGGGAATGGAAGAACCAGTACGGCAACCGCATCGTGGAGCAGCTCAAGACGCTGGGCTCCTCCTGCGACTGGGACCGTCAGCGCTTCACCATGGACGAGATGTGCGCCAAGGCCGTCCGGGAGACCTTTGTGGATCTCTATGACAAGGGTCTGATCTACCGGGGCAAGCGCATCATCAACTGGTGCCCCCACTGCACCACCGCTCTGTCCGACGCCGAGGTGGAGTACAAGGAAATGCCCTCCAACTTCTGGCACATCCGCTATCCCCTCACCGACGGCTCCGGCTGGCTCGAGGTGGCCACCACCCGTCCCGAGACTCTGCTGGGCGACGCCGCTGTGGCCGTGAACCCCGAGGACGAGCGCTACAAGCACCTCATCGGCAAGATGCTGACCCTGCCTCTGGTGGGCCGTCAGATCCCCATCGTGGGCGACGAGCACGCCGACATGGAGTTCGGCACCGGCTGCGTGAAGATCACTCCCTGCCATGACCCCAACGACTTTGAGGTCGGTCTGCGTCACGATCTGCCCCAGTATCTGGTGCTGGACGGCGAAGGCAAGGTCACCGGCGGCTACAAGTGGGACGGCATGGACCGCTATGAGGCCCGCAAGGCCATTGTGGCCGAGCTGGAGGAGCAGGGCTATCTGGTGAGCATCGAGCCCTGCGTCCACAACGTGGGCACCTGCTACCGCTGCCACAACGACGTGGAGCCTCTGGCCAGCAACCAGTGGTTCGTGAAGATGGAGCCTCTGGCCAAAGAGGCCATCCGCGTGGTGGAGGACGGTGAGGTTCGCTTCGTGCCCGACCGCTTCTCCAAGACTTACCTGAACTGGATGTACAACTGCCGCGACTGGTGCATCTCCCGCCAGCTCTGGTGGGGTCATCAGATCCCCGTGTGGAACTGCGCCGACTGCGGCGAGATGACCGTGACGCGGGAGGATCCCACGGAGTGCGCCCACTGCCATTCCAAGAAGATCACCCGCGATCCCGACGTGCTGGACACCTGGTTCTCCAGCGCCCTGTGGCCCTTCTCCACGCTGGGCTGGCCCGACATGGACAGCGAGGATCTGCAGTACTTCTACCCCACCGATGTGCTGGTCACCGGCTATGACATCATCTTCTTCTGGGTCGCCCGTATGATCTTCTCCGGCTGCGAGCAGATGAAGAAGCCTCCCTTCCACACCGTTCTCATCCACGGTCTCATCCGCGACCCGCAGGGCAAGAAGATGAGCAAGTCCGCCGGCAACGGCGTGGATCCCATCGAGGTCATCAACACCTACGGTGCGGACGCTCTGCGCTTCAACATCATCACCGGCAACTCTCCCGGAAACGACATGCGTTACTTCCCCGAGCGCTGCGAGGCCATGCGCAACTTCTCCAACAAGCTCTGGAACGCCAGCCGCTTCGTGATGATGAACCTGAGCGTGGAGGACTGCACCCTGCCCGCCGAGCTGGAGCAGGAGGACAAGTGGATTCTCAGCCGCTTCAACGATCTCTGCCGGGAGGTCAACGACAATCTCAACCGCTATGAGCTGGGCATCGCCGCACAGA
>JAGHSH010000072.1 GCA_018065965.1 Candidatus Apopatocola equi | reverse complement strand
TGCGTTGGGGCAGTGCTGTGGCATCTCTGGGCTATGCGGAATGGTGCTGCCGCAGCTATGCCGCGCTGCTGATCGACGGCTCCCTTCTCGTTTACGGAACCCTCGGTTTCCCCAGTGACTGGCGCGAGACCGTGCCCGTGCTGTTCCGCGGCGGTGACGTGACCTATTACGGCAGAGTCTCCGGCGGTGTGGACAGCGAGGCTGACATCACCGCTCCCGACCGCTGCCGTCTGACGAGCCGTTCCAATGTGTTCGGCACCTACGGCTCCCAGATCTCCTATGTGCTCACCGAGTCCGGTCTGGTAGCAGAGGGCAGCTATGTCCGTCTGCTCAACGACAAAAAGGCGGAGGACGGCTCTTTTTACGACGGGCTGGAAGAGGATCATCCCGCCCGCCGGCTCTATGACGAGTACGGCCGCCGCGTTCTCCGGCTCAAGCGGGAGCTGACGCTCCACACCGCCGATGGCAGCCAGCTTTTGCTCCCCGACGGCAGCGTGCTCTGGCCCGTGGGCTATGACGAAGTGGCCGGACAGTTTTTCGTGGAGTACGGCGAAGGTCAGGAGGGCTGGTTCTCCTACGCTCCGAGCAGCAAGGGCTGGGGCTTCTCCATCGAGGGCATCGATGAGGAGGAATGGTTTGAGACCCTCGGCTACGCCGGATAAATCAAAAAGGGTACGCTGCACTTTTGCACTTTTGCAGCGTACCCTTTTTGGTTCAAAGGAAACGGGAGAGAAATTCTCTGGTGCGTTCCTGCTTCGGGTTCCCGAAGAGCTCCTCGGGCTTGCCCTCTTCGCAGATCACGCCGTCGGACATGAACACCGCATGGCTGCTCACATCCCGGGCAAAGGCCATTTCATGGGTGACCACCAGCATGGTCATGCCGCCCTCAGCCAGCTGCCGCATGACGGCGAGCACCTCGCCCACCATTTCGGGATCCAGCGCGGAGGTGGGCTCGTCGAAGAGCAGCACCTCGGGATCCATGGCCAGCGCCCGGGCAATGGCTACCCGCTGCTTCTGACCGCCGGAAAGCTGCCGGGGTCTGGCGTTCACATAGGGGAGCATCCCCACCTGATCGAGGTAGTGCAGGGAACGCTCACGTGCCTCCTGCCTCTCTCTTTTGAGCACCTTGACCTGTCCCACGCAGCAGTTGTCCAGCACGCTCATATTGGAAAACAGGTTGAAGCTCTGGAACACCATGCCTACTCTGGCGCGGTAGCTGTGCTCGCTGAGCGCTCCGGAGAGAATGTCCTGTCCGTGATAGAGAATGCTGCCGCCGCTGGGTGTCTCCAGCAGGTTGATGCAGCGCAGCAGGGTGGACTTGCCGGAGCCGGAAGCGCCGATGATGCTGGTCACATCGCCGCTGCGGACGGTGAAATCGATGTCCCGCAGCACTTCGTGGCTGCCGAAGGACTTGGAGAGGTGTCTGACCTCCAGAATGCATTCGCTCATGCTCTGTCCTCCCTGTTCACTTCCCGGTTCTGCTCATCGAAGGGCGAGCCCTTGATGGGGTAGCTGTAGGTGCCGGCGGCCATGACCAGCTGATCGGCGTTAGTCAGCTCATAGCTGTCATCGCCGTCCATGCGCTTCTCCGCCAGCCGCAGCAGGAAGGAGGCGATGAGCGTCATGCACAGGTAACCCGCCATCTCCACCACGGCCGAGGGGAAATAGAGGTAGGTCGCACCAACGGCGCTGCGGTGTACGGCGAAGAACTCCGTAAAGGAGATGATGAACATCACGGAGGTGTCCTTGATGTTGATGATGAAATTGTTGCCGATCTGGGGCAGAATGTTACGGAAGGCCTGGGGCAGGATCACATAGAGCATGGTCTGAAAGTGCGTCATGCCGATGGCTTTGGCACCCTCGGTCTGGCCGGGGTCGATGGAGATGATGCCGCCGCGGACGCTCTCGGCCATGTAAGCGCCGGTGTTGATGGAAACGACCAGAATGGCTGCCGCCCACACGCTCTCAAAGCGGGTGGCGTTGTTGGTGAAGTAGGGCAGACCGTAGTAGACGAACACGGCCTGCAGCACCATGGGGGTGCCGCGGAAGACCTCCACATACACGCGCACCAGCACTCGGATGAGCTTAAGGACAAAGCGTTTGAAGGGATTGTCCCGGGGCGTGACGGGAATGGTGTTGAGTATGCCGCAGATGAGACCGATCAGACAGCCCAGCACCGTGGCGATAAGCGCCAGCAGCAGGGTGTTCTTCACACCGTCCAGATAGGCTCCGCCGTAGCGGTCCAGCAGGGCTGCGATATCCGTAAAAAGTTGAGCAAAACGGTTCATATTTTTCTCCTGAAAGAACAGCCGACCTGCAACGGTCGGCTGCTCCTGCAATCAATTGCTTTTCAGCCGTTCAGAGGCTGCACGGCGATGGCCTGATCCATCAGCGTGTTGAAGTCGTCGGCAGTCATCTTGCCCAGCACGCTGTCAATGGCGTCCTTGAGCACGGTGTTGCCCTTCATCAGGGACACACCGATGTTGATCTCGCCCTCGTCGGCATCAAAATTATCCTCGGAGCCGGTGAAGTCCAGCAGCACCATGTCGCCGTAGGCGGCGCAGGCGCCCAGGGCAGTGGGCATATCCGTGCAGACGAAGTCCACAGCGCCGGTCTCCAGCGCCATGAGCATGGCGGGAGCGGTCTCGGCAGCGGTCTGAATGGCGGCGTCGGGGATCTGGGGGAGCATGCTGTCATACCAGATGGTGGCGATCTGGGCGGTGCAGCGGCCGCCGGCAAGATCCTTCAGACCTGCGGCGTTGGCGTAGGGGCTGTCAGCGCGGGTGAGGCAGACGATGGAGGCATAGAAGTAGGGGCCGGCAAAGTCGACCTGCTGCATGCGCTCGGCGGTCATGGACTGACCTGCAATCACGGCGTCATAGATGCCGCTCTGCACGCCGGGCACCAGAGAGTCCCAGTCGGTGCGGATGACCTCCAGCTCCCAGCCGTTGGCCTCGCAGAGCTTCTTGGCGATCATCACATCGTAGCCGTTGGCATACTCGCCGTCGGTGCCGCTGATGGGCACCGCGCCGTTGGAATCATCGTACTGGGTCCAGTTGTAGGGGGCGTAGGCGCACTCCATGGCGATGGTCAGCACGCCGTCCTCCACGCCGCTCTTCACGGCGGGGGTTTCCTTGCTGCCGCCGCAGGCGGTGCAGCACAGGCACAGAGCCAGAACAAGGATCACGCTGAGGACATTTCTGAGATTACGCATTTTCTTTTCTCCTTTCCCGTATCGGGCAGATAATAAAAACGACCGAAGCGTTGTGCTTCGGTCGCCGAAAAAGCAGAAAGAAAAAGCATCGGCGCGAACGATAGCACTCCGCATTGCTGCGACAGTCAGCCGGATGTTCTCCGTCTGCCCAGCATCGAGAGTCCCAAACCTCTCTCAGCTTCGGCGATGCACCCTTTCCCGATCCATCCGTGATGTGTGAGCATCTCCGAACCGGTACTCATGAGCCCCGCGCCTCTATCATTGCTTCAGTTGTTGCGAAGATGATACCATAGCTGCAGAGCCTTGTCAAGCACGGAAATGCCGAAAATACAGGGGATGAGAGTCTTTCCTGCCGCAAAACATACAAAAAGAGTACGCTGCCGAAGGAAAAAACAGCAGCGTACTCTTTTTTGTATGGCGAAAACCACGCGTTAGACGCGTGGTTCAAAAGAGCTTAAGCGATAAGTCTGACAAAAAAACTCCTTTTGCTTTATAATACAAGTGCGGTCGGCCAACTGCACAAGAAAAAAGCAA
>JAGHSH010000027.1 GCA_018065965.1 Candidatus Apopatocola equi | reverse complement strand
CCGGTGGAGGGCGCGAAGCTCAGCCGTGCGCCCTTCCAGCTGCGTCTGCAGCCCCAGTGCCTCCCAGAAGTCTGCGGCGGCGCGGCAGTGCTCCCGGGCGGTGGCGGCGGCATTGCGCTCCCGCTCCAGCAGCAGCAGCGGCGCGGCCGCCCGGCGGCGCAGGGCGTCGATGCGCGAGAGCTGCGTTTCCGTTTCCTCCGTATATTCCCGGTTATAGCCCTGCGGGTGCTGCCGCCAGGGATTCTCGCTCCGCCAGGCATTGCCCCGGAGCTCCCAGAGCAGCACATAGTTTTCCAGCTCGTCGCACTCCTCCCGGCTCAGCCCGCCGAGTCCGGTCTTGAGATAGGTGAACATATCCTCGTAGCTCCAGCCGTTGTCCAGCACGGCGTAGGCCGTCAGTATGGCGGTGGGCAGCGCCTTGCGGAGAATGTCGCTTTTTTTGGCGGTGTAAAGGGGCAGACCGTAGCGCCGGAAGGTGGATTCCAGCAGACTGCGGTAATCCTCAAAGCCCCGGACGGCCACGGCGATGTCCCGGTAGCGGCAGCCCTCCTCCCGCAGCAGACGCAGCACCTCCCCTGCGCAGAGCTCGCACTCTTCGGAAACGGAAGCGGCCAGAGTCAGATGAGGCTGTCCGCGGCTATCGAAGCGGCTGTCGGTGTAGCTGAAAAGGCTTTCCTCCAGCTGCCCCAGCGGATCCTCCGCAGGGGGCGCGATCTGCTGCTTCAGCTCACACTTTACGCCGTCCTCCCCGGCGGCGGTGCGGAGCAGCAGCGCCGTGCGGGCGCTGAGGGCAAATTCCTCCGAGGGCTCGGAGAGAGAATCGCAGCCCAGACAGACCGTGACCTCCGCCACGCCCCAGAGCTGCCGGATCACCCGGCGCTCCTGCAGCGTGAAGTCCGTGAAGCCGTCGATGTAAATATGTGCGTTCCGGAGCTGAAGGCTGTCGGGGATCTGCTCACAGAGCAGCTCCAGCCGGGAGACAGGATCCGCCCCGCTGCGCTCCTCTATGGCCTCCATGGCCTCCTGCAGCAGCGAAAGATCGGCGAGCTTGCCCCGGAGCTGGGGCGTGACCTCGCCCACAACGGCGCGGAGAGCGGCAGGGTCGATGCAGTTATAGCCCAGCTCGTCCAGCGCAGCAAGCAGGGGACGGAGCCGGTCGGCCCGGCGGCCGCTGCCGCCGTAGACCTGCAGAGCGCCCTCACAGGCGGACATGGCCAGCGCCATCTGCAGCAGCCGACCGGGCTTGTCCGCATAGACTCTGGCACTGCCGCCCAGCTCCCGGGCAACGCTGTGAGCCAGACGGGTAAAGCTCAGCACCTCCGCATACAGGGAGCAGCGGTCGCCGCAGAGCGTGAGCAGCTCCTTTTCCGCCTCGTGGCTGTATTGCTCGGGCACGATCAGAATGCTTCTCCCGTTCCCCTCGCCCCGGTCGCGGATCTCCTGCAGGATGCTGCCGGTCTTGCCGCTGCCGGCCCGACCCAGGATCAGACGCAGCATAGTCCCTTCACCTCCGGAATCAGTTTGTTCTGCCTGCTATTATACACAGATCTTACACCTTTGGAAAGCCCAAAAATGGGACAGCGAGGGAAACTGTCCTTGTGCTTTTCCTCCCGCTGTGTTACAATATATAAGAGGTGATGAACGATGCATATGCCAGATCTGATTGCAAAGAAGCGGGACGGGCAGAGCCTGTCCGGCGATGAGATCGACTTTATCATCCGGGGCTACACCGACGGGAGCATCCCGGACTATCAGATGGCGGCCTTCTGCATGGCCGTGTATTTCCGGGGCATGGACGCCCGGGAGACCCGGGATATGACCCTTGCCATGGCGCACAGCGGCGAGATGGTGGATCTCTCCTCTCTGGGAGAGTTCACGGTGGACAAGCATTCCACCGGCGGTGTGGGCGACAAGACCTCGCTGGTGCTCTGCCCCATGCTGGCCGCCTGCGGACTGCGCATGGCCAAGATGTCCGGCAGGGGACTGGGTCACACCGGCGGCACGCTGGACAAGCTGGAGAGCATTCCGGGACTGAGCGTGGAGATGAGCGGAGAGCGCTTTCTGGCCAATGCCCGGGATGTGGGCTTTGTGCTGGCCGGGCAGAGCGCCGTCATGGCCCCTGCGGACAAAAAGCTCTATGCCCTGCGGGATGTGACCGGCACCGTGCCCTCCATTCCCCTGATCGTCAGCTCCATCATGTCCAAGAAGCTCGCCGGGGGCGCCAGAACCATCGTGCTGGATGTTAAGACCGGCAGCGGCGCCTTCATGGAGACCGAGGAGCAGTCCTTTGAGCTGGCAAGAGAGATGGTGGAGGTGGGCCGTCTGGCCGGACGCAACATGGCTGCCATCGTTACGGATATGGATCAGCCCCTGGGCTATGCCGTAGGCAATGCACTGGAGGTGGAAGAGGCGATCGCCGTGCTCCGGGGCGAGGATGTGAGCGATCTGCGGGAGCTGTGCCTGACGCTGGGCACCCAGCTGATGGTGCGCTCCGGCAAGGAAACGGACGAGAACGCCGCCCGCGCCCTTCTGGAGCGGAGTCTCGCCGAAGGCTCTGCCCTCCGCGCTCTTGCCGCCATGGTGGAGGCGCAGGGCGGTGATCCCCGCGCCATTTACGATCCCTCCCTGCTGCCCCACGCCCCCGTGCGGAGAGAGGTGAAATCTCCTGCCGGCGGCTATGTGACTGCCATGGAGGCCAAGGGCATCGGCGTTGCGGCCATGCATCTGGGTGCAGGCCGGGAGACCGCTGAGGATCACATTGACCACGCGGTGGGCGTTGTGCTGCGGAAAAAGGTGGGCGACCGGGTCGAGGCCGGGGAAACGCTGGCCGTGCTCCACGCCGCGGATGCGGGCGCAAACACCGATGCGGTGGAGCGGGAACTGCTTGCCTGCTTCTCCGTGAGCCCGGAAAAGCCTCAGCTCAAGCCCTTTATCCGGGGAATCGTAAACTAAAACAGAAAAAATAAGGGAGAAGGTCGAAATCTGCACTTGCATTTTTCGACCTTCTCCCTTATACTGTATGAGTCGTAATTTACATAATTCCGGGAATGTGAGGATAGATTCATGAAAAACAGGAAAAGAGCTCTCTCGGCGCTGCTGAGTGTGAGTCTGCTGCTCTCGGTTCTGAGCGGGGCAGTGCTGGCTTATGACGGCGAGGAGCCCACCGAGGAGCTGCAGGAGGAGAGTGGGAACATCGTACCCGAGCTCCCGGTCGGGGAGATCGGCGAGGAGACAGCCGGGGAAGAGAACACGGTGATCTCCGGCCTGTGCGGCGACTCCTGCAGCTATGAGATCAACGGGGACACCCTGACCGTCAGCGGCCTCTCTGAGATGGAGAACTATGCCGCCCGCACGGCCCCCTGGACGGACAGCGGAGTGAAGAAGCTGGTTATCAGCGAGGGCGTTACCTCCATCGGCAGCTTTGCCTTTTACGATATGACGGAGCTGGAGAGTGTGGAGCTGCCCGGCTCGCTGACGCACATCGGCAGCTATGCCTTCTCCGGCTGCACCGCTCTGCGGACGCTGGCGCTGCCTGCCTCCCTGCAGACGGTCTCCGAGGGCGCTTTTGAACGCTGCAGCGGACTGGAGAGCTTTTCCGCCGCAGGGGGCAGCACCGCCTTCTCCACGGAGGACGGCGTGCTCTATAACGCAGATAAAAGTGTTCTGGTGGCCTTCCCGGCGCAGCGCGGCGGCAGCTTCACCCTGCCCGCTTCGGTGCGTGAGCTGGCACCCTACGCCTTTTCCTTCAGTGCCCTCAGCTCTGTTTCCTGCTCTCAGCCCTGCAAGCTGGGGGACTATGCCTTCTCCTTCAGCGCCCTGACGGCTTTTACCGTCCCCGAGGGCGTAACGGCTCTTCCCACCGGCTGCTTCAAGGGCTGCACCGACCTTGCAAGCATCTCCCTGCCCGCCACGCTGGAGCAGGTGGGCAACAGCGCCTTTGAAAGCTGCAACAGTCTTACAGAGGCCAGCTTTGCCGGCAGCCGGGAAAAATGGATCGACCTGCGGGAGAGAACCGGCGACTATAACGAAGCCTTCCTCCGCTGCTGTTCCAGCTTCAGCAGCATCTGCGACGGAGAGTGCGGCGCAAACCTGCGCTTTGTTCTCGGCGATGACTATACCCTGACCATCAGCGGCAGCGGCAAAATGGACAGCTATGACCCCTATATGGTTTCCGCGCCCTGGCTGCTCTATCAGGATGATATCCGGGCGCTGTTGGTGGAGGAGGGCGTGACCGCTCTGGGCAGCTATGCCTTCTCCGGCTGCACGAAGCTCGCCTCCGTGAGCCTGCCCGGCAGCTGCGAGAGCATCGGCGATTACTGCTTCTCCGGCTGCACCGCTCTGCGCACGCTGGAGCTGCCGGTGGGCATGAAGAGCGTGGGCATGGACGCCTTCTATTTCTGCAGCGCGCTGCAGAATGTGACGCTGCCCTATACGCTGGAGAAGCTGGGCGCTTCCGCCTTCTACTATGCCACGGCGCTGCAGAACGTCTATTACGGCGATGGCGTGTCCTCCTGGACAAGGCTGAGCTTCGGCAACCGCTACGCCAACCCCATGTGCTATGCGGAGCATATCTACCTCTGCAGTGAGGAGCCCACCTCTATTTCCATGCTGCCCGGCAACACCGCGTTCCCGGCCTATGTGTTCATGAACTGGAAGAGCGTGACCGAGCTGAACATTCCCGAGAGCATCCGTACCATCGGGGACTACTGCTTCTACGGCTGTGAGAAGCTGGAGAGCGTGAGCTTCCCCGCTGAGCTGAGCACCGTCAGCCAGTATGCTTTCTGCGGCACGGGTCTCCGGAACGTGACCCTGCCCGCCTCTGTGAGCTATGTCGGCTACATGGCCTTCGGCCGGGATGACGCCGAGGGCAATCCCCTGCAGAGCATTACCTTTATGGGCAATGTGCCCGCTGCGCTGGACAGCTGCTTTGCCATCGGCGCGCCGGACTTCTGCCTGCGCATCACCCCGGGAGCGGAGGGCTTCTCCGTGCCCGAATTCAACGGCTACCCCTGCCGCTATCCCATCGGCCTGAGCGCCCGGAACAACGCCGGGCAGATCGTCTGCGGCGGAAAGCTCAGCTTCGTCAGCGCCGCATATGCCCCTTCTGCGCTGAAGTGGAGTCTGGATGAAGAAAGCGCGAAATCCGGGAAGATCACCATCTCCTCCGCCGGCGTTCTCAGCGTGAATAAGGCCTGCACCCTCCGAAGCGTGACTGTGACGGCCAACTGCCCCAATGCACCCGCTTCTCTGGCCGAGAGCATCACGCTGCGCATCGTGCCGCTGACCTCTGCCGTTACCGTTCTGCATAAGGACGAGGATACAAATGAATATGTGAACGTCACCGGCAAAACGCTGAGCTATGACATTTCCCGTGTTGCCGAGCTGGAGCTGGCGGCTGTCGCCGCTCCCGAGGGAGCCGGAGAGAGCTTCACCTGGAAGAGCAGCAATGCCAAGCTGGCCACGGTGGACGGGAACGGCCATGTGACCCTCCTTGCCACCGGCACCGTGAAGATCACCGCCACCGCCAATGACGGCTCGAAGAAGGCCGCTTCCGTTACCGTCAAAATCGAGAGACTGGCTCACGGCATTGAGCTCCTGACGGCCAAAAAGCTGGAGCTTGACCGCAATGAAGACGGTACCGCCTGCGCCGAGATGGCCGCCGGCAAGTCGCTGAGCTTCTCCTACCGTTTCACTGACGGGGCCGGCAACCCCTGCACGCCCACGGATAAAAAGGTCGACTGGAGCATCGTCAACGCCCGCGAGGTCGCTGCTTTTGCCTCTGTGAAGAGCGGCAAGCTCACCGTTAAGCCCTGCCCCATCGGCATGACTGTGCTTGTCCGCGTCACCGTTCACGCCACCGGCGCCAGTGACGAGGTCGAGGTCCGCTTCACGCCCAATCAGCCCAAGGGTGTTCTCATTTCCCGTGGCTGCATCGTCAACGGCCTTACGGAAACCATCTGGCTGGAGAACGGCAG
>JAGHSH010000288.1 GCA_018065965.1 Candidatus Apopatocola equi | reverse complement strand
ATCGTAAAGCACGCATTTGAGGTTGACCACGGGATAACCGGCGAGCGGACCGTGGACAGAGGCTTCGCGCAAACCCTTTTCAACGGCAGGGAAGAAGTTCTTCGGCACACTGCCGCCGAACACTTCCTCGGCGAAGACCATCTCTTCGGACTCTTCGTTCGGCTCAAAACGAACCCAAACATCACCGAACTGACCGCTGCCGCCGGTCTGCTTCTTGTGACGGCCGTGGCTCTCGACCTTACCCTTGATCTTCTCGCGGTAAGGCACGCGGGCGGGCTTCAGCTCGCTGTCAACACCGAAACGGCTCTTGAGCTTGGCGCAGAGAACATCGAGCTGCATATCGCCGGCGCCGGAAACGACCATCTGGTGGGTCTCAGCGTTGTTGACCAGCGTGAAGGAGATGTCTTCCTCGTTCAGACGGTTCAGACCGGAAGCGATCTTGTCGTCCTGACCCTTGGTCTTGGGGAAGATGGCCATGGAGTAGTTGGGCTCATCAATATGGATGGCGGGCAGCTCCTCGGCGTTCTTATCCTCGGAGAGGGTGTCGCCGGTCTTCCAGTCCATCTTGCCGACAGCCACGATGTCGCCGCAGGCGGCGTCCTTGACCTCGGTGTTCTTCTTGCCGCACATGGTGTAGAGACGGCTGAGCTTGTCGGTGGAGCCGCTGCGCAGGTTGCTCAGGGAAATGTCGTTGCTCACCTTGCCCTGCATGACCTTCAGGAAGCTGTACTTGCCGAACTGGTCGGAAACGGTCTTGAAAACAAAAGCGGTGGCAGGGCCTTCCGTCTCCTCAGGAGCGGGAACGTAGTCCACGATGGCCTGCAGAAGAGCCTCGGTGCCGATGCCCATGGTGCCCACGCCGCAGAGCACGGGAACCACATCGCGGGTGGAAACGCCGATGGTCACGCCCTTGACGATCTCATCCTCTTCCAGAGTCATCTCCTCGAAGAACTTCTCCATGAGCTCCTCATCGGCGCCGGCGGCGGTCTCGGTGAGAGCCTCGCGCAGAGACTCGACCTTGGCGGCGTCGGCGGCGGCAACGGCGCCCTTCACGGTCTTGTTGCCGTTGGTGGTGTAGGAGACCTGATGCACCAGATCGATCACGCTGCTGCCGTCGCTGCCGGGGCAGGTCAGGGCGCAGACGGTATCGCCGTACTTTTCCTTCAGAGCAGCGAGAACACCCTCAAAATCGCCGTGCTCCTCGTCGCACTTGGAAACATAGAACATCACGGGCATATTGGCTTCCTTCAGCAGCTTCCAGCTGCGCTCGGCGCCGACGGAAATACCGTCCTTGGCGGTGAGGAAGATGATGCCGCACTCGGTGGCGCGGAGGGCAGCGTTCACATCACCGGCAAAGTCAAAGAAGCCCGGGCAGTCGATCACGTTGATCTTCTTGCCGCCGAAGCTGATGGGGGCAATGGCGCTGGAGATGGTAAACTGACGCTTGATTTCCTCGGCGTCATAGTCGCAGACGGTGTTGCCGTCGGTGACCTTACCCTGACGGTCGATGGCGCCGGTGACATAGAGCATGCTCTCAGCGAGCGTGGTCTTGCCGGTGCTGCCGTGACCCAGCAGGGCTACATTGCGGAGGTCCTTGGTTGCGTTGCTCATGGGTGATCTCTCCTTGTATAGTCATTTTTACATTTTGAATTTCTGCGAAAAAAGCTCGGACAATTCTGTATTATACACCAAAGCTCGTGTCTTGACAAGCCTGTTTTTCCCTTTTTCACCAAAGGGAAAGGGGCTTTTTTCCTTAAAGTCTGGGGTCAAGTCCCATGGCCAGCGAGAGCAGAAGCCAGAAGACCTGATAAAGCAGCAGACGGGCGGCGGAAACGGCAGCCCAGTCCCCGCGGATGCAGCACCAGAGCCCCAGCAGAAGTCCCAGACCCACGGCGGTCAGGGAAAGAGCTCTCGGGATCAGTCCGTAGCGCCGCAGGCAGCGGCTGCTCTCGAAAAGATCGACCAGCCTGTCCAGACCGCCCGCGCCGATGATGGCGGACACCTCCGTGCCGTCCTCACTGCCCTCCGGGAGCAGCGGGGCGTTCTCCTCGGGGAACTCAAAGTTATCGCATCTGCAGCGGAAGAGCCGTTCCACCAGCTGTGCGTCGATGTTGAAATCGCGCACGGCGAAGTAGGGCTGCTTTCCGCTTTTGTTAAGGGTCTGCAGGGCGGCACGCACCTTAGGATCGGGGGTATATTCCACCCCGAAGGCGCCCACCAGCTCCCCGCCGAAGGCGGTGAAAAGCCGGTTCTCGCCCACCAGCTTGGGGTCGGGCTTGATGCCGCGGAAGTACATATATCCGGCGTTGCCTACCATGACCTCTACGCCGTCGATGAGACCCTTCGCGCCGTTGCGGCTGCCCTCGAAGGCGGCCACAGCGCGCATCCGGCCCCCGGAGCGTTCCATCAGATCCGCAAACAGGCGGCTCAGATCCGATTCCGCGGCGGCGATCAGGCTGGCGGTGTAGGAAATGACCTTTTCCGTGTCCTGGCCGTCGGAGACGAAGATGGCGTTAAAGGCGGTGTTTCCCTCCGGGAACAGGTCGGAATCGGTAACGATCAGGCGGCTGCATTTGCCCAGCCGTTCAATTCCCTGCCAGCCGGAAACGGCACAGCCGGTCTTCCCCAGCCGCTCGGCAGAGGGAGCCATGAGCATGGGCAGGGCGAAGAGGGCAGGGGAGCAGGCGCAGAAAGCGCTCAGCACGGCAAAGCCGTGACTCAGCCGGGAAGCATCCCGGGTGATAATGGCGAAAACAGCGGTGGAGAGCAGCAGAAGCGCCAGAATATAAAGGCTGAAGCGCTGACCGGCCTCCTCGCAGACATCGTTTTCTTCGCTGCGGCGGATAAACCCGGCGCGGGAGCGGCGGGACTTGACGGCGTACTTATCCCGGCGGCCGCTGAGGGTCTCTTCGCTGACGCTGTAGGCGTTGGCGCTGCGGTGCAGCGCGAGGAAGCCTGCCTTGAGACTCCGACAGCGATACCAGGAGCCGCGCAGAGCCAGCGTAACGGCCAGAGAGCACAGGGCGCAGGGCGGAAGAGCCGCAGCGGTGTTTTTGCTGACGGCCACATAGACACAGTCGATCACGGAGCCCACACAGCCGATGCTCAGCAGCGTTTCCCAGCCGGGTCTGCCCCCCACAGCGGAAAGAACGCCGACACTCAGCACATCCAGTCCCATGAGCATCACCGTCAGCAGCACGGTCAGAGAAACCAGCGCTGCCGTGCGCACATCGCCGGAGAGAGAGCCGGGAATGGGAATATTTGCGCCCCAGGCCAGGGCGATCCAGATATTCAGCAGCGTAAGGAGCGCCGCGCTGCGGCTGCGGGCAAAGAAGGCGGGGGACTGGGAGGCATAGACCTTGGCGGCCTCCAGCGGCGCAAGCTCGGGAAGGGCTTCCCGTTCCCGCTCCTCGGCCTCCGTGCGCATCCGCTTCCGGATAGCCAGCAGGGCAAAGCGGCCCAGCAGCCAGCCGGAGAGCTTGTGGAAGGGGCCGCTTTTGT
>JAGHSH010000133.1 GCA_018065965.1 Candidatus Apopatocola equi | reverse complement strand
TGTGCCGCCTATGCCAAACGGCTCCGGGAGGCGGACGCCATGAATTTTGACGATCTGATCTATTATGCCGTGATCCTGCTGCGGGACAACGCGGACGTGCGGGAGTATTATCAGAACAAGTTCCGCTATGTGCTGGTGGACGAATATCAGGATACCAGTCACCTGCAGTATGAGCTGACCCGCCTGCTCTCCGGCGGTCAAAGAAATCTCTGCGTGGTGGGCGATGACGATCAGAGCATCTACAAATTCCGCGGCGCGACCATTGAGAATATCCTGAGCTTTCAGAAGGAATACCCTGAGGCTCGCGTGATCCGTCTGGAGCAGAATTACCGCTCCTCCGGCAATATATTGGAGGCGGCCAACGCTGTGATCGCCAATAACACCGAGCGCATGGGCAAAAATCTCTGGACGCAGGCCGGAAAGGGCGAACCGCTCTATGAGTATGTAGCCATGAGCGAGGATGACGAGGCCGATTTTGTGGCCCGCACCATCCAGCAGAGCGGACGCAGCCCGAAGGATTTTGCCATACTCTACCGCACCAATGCCCAGTCCCGCATTGTGGAGCAGGTGCTCAAACGACGAAAAATCAGCTATCGGATTTTCGGCGGCACCCGCTTCTTTGACCGCGCGGAGGTCAAGGATGTGCTGGCCTATCTCTGCACCGTGGCCAATCCCACCGATGAGACCCGTCTGCTGCGGATCCTCAACAACCCGCCCCGGGGCATCGGTGCTGCCGGTGTGGAGCGGGCGCAGGCTTTGGCGGCTCGGGAGGGCAGACCTCTCTTCGATATCCTGCGCAATGCGGCTCTCTTCCCTGAGCTGGGGCGCAGCGCCGGACGTATGCAGGAATTTGCCGATATGATCACGGGCCTTCAGAACGATCTGGCGGAGGGCATGCCGCTGGATGAGTTCTTCGATAAGCTCATCGACAAAAGCGGTTATGTCCGGGCCCTGGAGGAAAAGCACAGCGACGAGGAGCTTGCCCGCATCGAGAACGTGCAGGAGCTGAAATCCTCCATTGTCAAGACTGTGGAGGAGAACGACGGGGGAGACCTCTATCAGTATCTGGACGACGTGGCGCTCTATTCCGACCTGGATAATTATGATGAGAACGCCGAGTGCTGCAGTCTGATGACCATGCATTCCGCCAAGGGTCTGGAATTCCCTGTGGTGTTCCTCATCGGCGCGGATGACGGACTCTTTCCCAGTGCGCTGGCCATCGGTGACCATGCGGAGATGGAGGAGGAGCGGCGGCTTTGCTATGTGGCCATTACCCGCGCTAAGGAGCGGCTCTATATCTGTGAGGCCAGTCAGCGTATGCTCTACGGCCGCACCAATTCCTATGTCCGCTCCCGTTTTATCGACGAGATACCGCCGGAGCTGCTGGAAACCCATTCCCGCAGCGCGCAGCGGCGGGAGGAGAGCATGGGTGCTGATCCCTACGCCGTCCGGCGGAAAGCTCCCTCGCACAGCTATGGCAGCTCCACCGTCCGCATCACTCCGCAAAGGAGTGTGGCCAAGCCTAAAACCACGCTGGCTTCTCCCACGGTGCCGGACTTCAAGGCCGGTGATACCGTGGAGCATAAGTCCTTCGGCAAGGGTGTTCTTCTCAAGCTCACGCCAATGGGAGGAGACGCACTGGTGGAGATCGAATTTGAATCCGTGGGCGTGAAAAAGCTCATGCTCCGGGTGGCAGCTCAGCATATGACAAAGCTCTGATATTGAACTTGCCGATAAGGAGGATACTGGCATGAACAAAATGGGTTTTGGTTTTCTCCGCCTCCCTAAAACAGGTGAGGATTACGACTGGAAAGTGCTCAATGAAATGGTCGATCTGTTCCTGCAGCGGGGCGGCCGTTACTTTGACACATGCTATACGTATCTGAACGGAAACAGCGAACTGGGACTCCGCCGCTGCCTGACGGAGCGGCACTCCCGGGATAGCTATGAGCTGGCGGAGAAGCTCCCGGGCTATAACTGCAAAAGCTATGAGGACTGCATCCGCTTTTTCGAGGAGGAGCAGGAGCGCTGCGGTGTGAAGGACTTTGACGTGTACCTCCTCCATTGGCTCAATGGCAAAAACTATGAGCTGGCAGAGAAGTACGATGAATTTCGCTTTCTTCGGGAGCTGAAGGCAAAGGGGTTGACGAAGCGCATCGGCTTTTCCTACCATGACAGCGCTTCGCTCCTTGACAGAATCCTCAAAGCGCATCCGGAGGTGGATCTTGTCCAGCTGCAGCTGAATTATCTTGACTGGGAGAGTGCGGGCATCCAGTCCCGGCAGTGCTATGAGACCTGTGTCCGGCACGGGAAAAAGGTGGTTGTCATGGAGCCCATCAAGGGCGGAACGCTCGCCAATCTTCCCGCCGAGGCAGAAAAACTGCTCCGTGCTGCCCGCGGCACATGGTCAAATGCGGAGTGGGCGCTGCGTTTTGTGCAGAGCCTGCCGCAGGTGGAGATCTGCCTGAGCGGAATGTCCTCTCTTTCACAGGTGGAGGAGAATATGCGGGAGGTGGAAGCTCTCACCGCCGGGGAGACTGAGCTTCTTGGTCAGGTCCGGAGCATCATCGAATCCAGCACTGCCGTACCCTGTACCGGATGCCGCTATTGTGAGAGCCACTGCCCGCAGCGTATTCCCATCCCCGATTATTTCAAAATGTACAACGAACTGTGCAGAGCGCCGGGTGACGGCTGGAAGATCAGACCCAGCTATCTGCAGCACGCTGTGGGACGCGGACGCGCTGCGGACTGCATGCAGTGCCATTCCTGTGAGCATCACTGTCCGCAGAATATCAAGATCGCAGATATCATGAAGAAGGTCGCCGAGTCGCTGGAGGCGTAAGGCCAAATCTAACAGTCATTGCAGAGAATCATGCAAACGCAGACCCGATGAGAGCCGCAAGCTGATCGAATGGAAAGCTTTGAGGCAAAAAGATGAAACACAATATCGTAATCCGTCCCGAAAAGCACAGAGACTTCAAGGATATCGTCTCTCCGGTGCTTCGCTCCTTCAAAGAGGGCACAGACTACTCTGACGGCACGGATATCGTAGCGCTGATTTAGGAGATCCGCGATGCCGGATGAGTATGGAGCTTCGCAGGGGCTCGCTGAAGGGAAAAGGCGGGTTTGTGGTTTACGATATGTACTTCAACGCATAAACGCCATAGAACGCTGAAAAACTGCCGTTGCGACCGGTTTTGGGATCGGTTCGCAACGGCAGTTTTTCACTTTTGCATGTTTTACAGATGTTCCAGCTCCACAGGAGTTCCGATCTGCCTGGCCATGATGCAGATCTTTGCGGCATCCTCGATGTATTCCGCGCGGATGTAGGCCTGAGATAGATCGCTGCCTACGGCCACCACACCGTGATTGGCCAGCAGACAGCCGCCCTTGCCGGGAAGCACCTTCGCCGCGTAGATGCCCACCTCCGGTGTGCCCGGGGTGGCGTACTCGGCACAGGGCACGGAGCCGCCAAGAAAGAAGTAAGCCTCAATGAGCGTGGCGGGGATGTCCATGCGGTTCACCGCAAAGGCAGTGGCGTGGGGGGAGTGGGTGTGGAAGACGGCGCTCACATCCTCATTTGCCCTGTAGATCTCCGCGTGGAGCCGCCATTCCGAGGAGGGATTATCGTTCTTCAGCAGCGTTCCGTCCGGCTTCATCTCTACGATGTCTTCGGGACGCATGGTCTCGTAGCGCACGGAGGTGGGAGTGATGAGCATAATGCCCTCATCGCGGAGGTACACGCTCATGTTGCCGCTGGTTCCGGCAAACAGTCCTGCATGAAAAGCCTGAAGGCTCTTCTCGCAGATCTCTTTTTTCAGTTCGTCTTTTCTGCTCATATCCGTACCTCAGACGATCATTTCGAATTCGCCCAGTGCGCCGCCCTCAAAGTAGCGGCGGAGGTCATAGGGAGAGAAAATGCCGCGGTCAGTTACGATGCCGCTGATGAGATGGGGCGGAGTGATATCAAAGCTGGGGTACCAGCCCTTCACGCCTTCGGCGGCGGTACGCACGCCCATAGCCTGCAGCGGGAACTCAGGATCCCGCATCTCTACCGTAACCCCCTCTGCGGTTTCGTGGCCGCGGTCGGGCGCACCGCTGACGAACATGGGAATACCCATATATTTACTCACGATGGCCAGCTGATAGGTGCCGACCTTGTTGACCACGTGTCCGTCCAGACAGATGGCATCGGCGGCGCAGGTGAACAGGTCAATGCCCTCCTTCTCCATGTACCACGCCGGCATATTATCGGTGATTACCGTTACATCAAAGCCCATGTCATGTCCAACAGTTGCGGTAAGCCGTGCGCCCTGAAAATACGGACGGGTCTCGGCACAGACCATTTTCAGATTCTTGCCCCTCTGCCGGGTCACATCCAGCATCATACCCACGATGGTCTCGCCGAAGCACTGGGTCAGCACCTTGCCCCCTTCGGGGATCATGTCCACAAGATACTCGGCCATCTTCCGTACCTTGCCGTAGCGGGTATTGTTGGCCTCAACGGTGTGCCGGACGATAGCCTCGCTTACATCCTCACCCGCATCAATGGCGTTGTAGGCGGGCTGGAGACAGCCCTCTGTGATGAGGAGCATTCGCTTCACGGTGGTAGGACGGGCGTGCGCAATGCAGTCGGAGGCTTTGCGCAGATATTCCTTTTGCTCTTCGGCCCTCATCTCGCGGCACTCATAAGCGGCAAGAGCCATACCCATGGCGGCGGCTGTAAAGGGGCCGGCGGACTGGGTCACCATATCTGCAATAGCCTGCCGTACCTCGTCA
>JAGHSH010000183.1 GCA_018065965.1 Candidatus Apopatocola equi | reverse complement strand
ATATTCTTCATTACACGACGCCATACGGAAAAAGAAAAGAGGGAAAAGAGAAAAATAAGAAAGAAAAAACGCAGCTCCGCAGTATCTTAACGGCAGCGCTGTCCGCCTGTCATCAGCCCCTTTTCTTTCTGAGGGAAAAAACGGAGGGCTGCTTCCGTTCCCCTCCGAGTGCGGGAAAAACAAAAAGGTACGCTGCCAATGTTTCCATTGAGCAGCGTACCCCAAATCAATTATTCGAGAACGTCCTCCCGACCGCCCATGCGGCCGAGATAATTCCAGTAGGTCTCTAAAACCACACCGTGATCGGCAAGCCAGGCGTTGGTGCGCTTGGAATGAACCGTGGGAACGGTGTAGAACCAGGTGGAGGCAAAGCGGCCGTCCGAGTCCGGAACGTTCAGATCCATTTCGAAGCGGATATTGTAGATGGACTTGGCGTATTCCTCGTCCCGTACCAGCCAGACGCGGCCCAGTGTGCCCTCCTGCATATCGGGGAGAATGCACTCGGTATAGAGCTCATAGGCCTCCCGGGGCGTGAGCTGCCAGTCGTAACCGCTGTAATCCCGGCAGGCGCCGAAGTAGTATGCGGAGGCGTCGTTCTCTGCAGCAATGTCGGCATAGCTCTCCTGAACGGCAGCTTCCACCATTTCGGGCGTTATGCCGTACTTCATCGGCTCGTAGTACTCCCACTGTCCCACGGTGGCGTGGTAGATGCTGTTCTCGGTCACGGGGAGCGACAGCTTTTTGCGCTCCTGGATCGATTCGGAGAGATTCAGCACCCGCTCGGCAAAGCGCAGATCGCTGTTGCGGTCGCTCTGCGCCTCCCGCCCGGCATCCAGGAAGAAGCAGCGGGATTCTATGGCGCGGCCGCCGCGGTAATAGTAGAGGCTCACCATTTTGTAGCGGTCCGTTGCACGCTGTTCGTGGATGCTCCTGTGGGAAATGATGCTCTCGTGGAGCTTCATTACCTGCTCAATGCTCTCCTCCTCGTCCAGCTCGGCCCGTTCACCGTCGCAGTAGATCTCCACGCTGTCGAACTTCTCCCGGGCGGGGATGCGTTTTTCCAGACCGAACACATCGAAGCCCAGCGACAGACCGAAGCAGAGCAGCAGGGCGCAGAGCAGCAGCGCACCCTTTCTGTGAAGGGAAAAGACCCGGAAATGCTTCTGAATGAGCATATCCGCCCCGAACCAGCCGAGCAGACCGCCGATGAGCAGCAGCGCAAGGATCAGCAGAAGATAGCCCCCGGTGCAGGGCACATAACGCCCCTGCAGGGTCATCTCATAGATCAGCACGGCCAGCAGCAGACCGCAGCCCACGCCCATGCACCAACGGAACACGGGCTTGAGCACGCCGATGGCCACGGTGTCTCCGGCGGCCTCCATGCGGCGGTTCTGGAACAGCCGCAGTGCCAGCAGAGTAAAGACCAGTCCGAGAAGACCGTAAACGGCCACCATGCCCATGCCGCTGAACACATAGTCGGTCACCGCTTCATTTTCCGCATATACAAGATCGAAGCGGCTTCGGCTCAGAAGCGTCCACAGGGGAGAGGCATAGGAGAGAACGCTGCCCGCGGAAACATAGCCGAAGAGCATGGCGCCCATCAGGTATCTCACCAGCTCCTCAATGACCACGGCGGCCAGCTCCAGCGCCAGCGTACACAGGGGCATGATCACCAGACTGCCCGTGAGCATGGCGCAGAGACTGGCAAAGCCGTAAAAGCCCAGAATATCCAGAAAGCCCTCCAACAGCCACAGACCGATGAGATCCGCTACAGCCAGATCGCAGATCAGGGCGATGAGCAGCATAACGCCGCCTGTGAACAGCAGCACGGTGAGCAGTATGCTCAGACCGGAGAGATAGCAGGTGAGAAACAGGCTCTTCCTCGTCAGGGGCAGAGCGGCGGTAAAGCCCGTGCTGCGGGCGTTATAGAGCCAGCTGAAAACCGCCATGGCGCAGGCCACGGAGAAGAGAAACCAGAGAATGTGATTCTCCTCACACAGGGAGCGCACCAGATGATAGCGAAGATCCAACAGATGACTGCCGGGATTGGTAACAAAGCTCAGCAGGTATACGGGTTCGAAGAGAAAGAGCAGCAGCGAGGCTCTGAAGGTAATGGGCCAGAAGCGCCGCGGGTTCTTCCGGTAGAGCGTTTTATCAAAGCAGGATGTCCTTGACTGCATAATCGGCACCTCCCAGTTCATAAATAAAGATCTCCTCCAGCGTCAGCGGCACCGCATCCATATACAGGGGCTGCAGCTCCGCCAGACGGCGGGTGTTTTCCTCCGCGTCGCCACGGAGGATCAGCGTGTGAAGCCGGCCCATCAGGCTGTCATGGAGCGGATGCAGCTCCTCCGGCAGCTCCCGGCCCTCAGGCAGGGCGTTGAGCACCTTGACGATGTTGTCCTGCAGCTCAGAGAGCGAACGCTGCAGCAGGCAGCGTCCCTTGTGGAGAATGCCCACATGGTCGCACACGTCCTCCAGCTCCCGCAGGTTGT
>JAGHSH010000273.1 GCA_018065965.1 Candidatus Apopatocola equi | reverse complement strand
TTCAGGGAGATACCCAGAATGGCGCGGGTGGCAATGTCAGCCAGAGAACAGCCGGTGGCCTTGGAGAGGAAGGGCGCGGTGCGGGAGGAACGGGGGTTGACCTCGATGATATAGACCTGCTCGTTCTTATCCACAATAAACTGGATGTTGTAGAGTCCCACGATGCCCAGACCAAGACCCAGCTGCTTTGCGTACTGAAGGATAATGCCTTTGACCCGGTCAGAGATGCTGAAGGTGGGATAGACGCTGATGGAGTCGCCGGAGTGAACGCCGGTGCGCTCGACCAGCTCCATGATGCCGGGTACGAACACATCTCGGCCGTCGCAGATGGCGTCGACCTCCACTTCCTTGCCGAGAATATAGTGATCGACCAGCACGGGCTTGTCCACATCGATCTCCACGGCGGTTTTCAGGTAGCTGCGCAGCTGCTCCTCGTTGGTGACGATCTGCATGGCGCGGCCGCCCAGCACGAAGCTGGGACGCACCAGCACGGGATAGCCGATCTCCTCGGCAGTCCGCACGCCCTCCTCGATGTCGGTGACGGCGCGGCCTGCGGACTGGGGAATGTTCAGCTCCTTGAGGATGCGCTCGAAGCTGTCCCGGTTCTCGGCGTTGTCGATGGCCTTCACATCGGTACCCACGATCTGCACGCCCCGCTCGTAGAGAGGATCGGCCAGGTTGATGGCGGTCTGGCCGCCCAGAGAGGCGATAACCGCGTGACTCTGCTCGAAGTCGAGGATGTTCATCACGTCCTCGGTGGTCAGCGGCTCGAAGTACAGCTTGTCGGAGGTGGTATAGTCGGTAGAAACAGTCTCAGGGTTGTTGTTGATGATAATGGCCTCATAGTCCGCCTGCCGCAGCGTGGAGACCGCATGGACGGTGGAGTAGTCGAACTCCACGCCCTGTCCGATGCGGATGGGGCCTGCGCCCAGCACCACCATTTTGCGGCGGTCGGTGAGAACGGACTGGTTCTCGCCGGTATAGCTGGAATAGAAATAGGGAATGTAGGCGTTGGTGTGGCAGGTGTCCACCATGCGGTAGACCGGCATGATGCGCTCGCTGCGGCGCTTGCTCCATACCTCCCGCTCGCTCTGCTGCCAGAGCTTTGCGATGTATGCATCGGAGAAGCCCAGCTTCTTGGCCTCCCGGAGCACCTCGCTGTCGTTCACGTGCTCCGCCACCACGCGCTCGAAATCCACGATCTTCTTAAAGCTCTCCAGGAACAGGGGCGTGATGCGGGTGACGCGGAAGAGCTCCTCCACGCTCTCTCCCAGACGCAGCAGCTGGGCGATGGCAAAGATGCTGTCGCTGCGGAAGGCGGAAACATAGTCCAGCAGCTCCTGTCGGCTCATGCCGTCGAACTTTTCCATATAGAGATGGCACACGCCGATCTCCAGAGAGCGAACACCCTTGAGGATACTCTCCTCCAGCGTGGAACCGATGCCCATGACCTCGCCGGTGGCCTTCATCTGCGTGCCCAGCACGTTGCTGGCGCTGGTAAACTTATCGAAGGGGAAGCGGGGCAGCTTGGCCACAAAGTAGTCCAGCGCAGGCTCAAAGGCGGCGTTGGTGTTGGCAATGGCGATGTCCTCCAGATCCATGCCCACGGCGATCTTGGCCGTGACGCGGGCGATGGGATAGCCGCTGGCCTTGGAGGCAAGGGCGGAGGAGCGGGAGACGCGGGGGTTGACCTCGATGAGGTAGTATTCGGAGGTGTGGGGATGGAGCGCAAACTGCACATTGCAGCCGCCCTCGATCTTCAGCGCCCGGATGAGCTTCACGGCGCTGTCGTTGAGCATTTTCAGATCCGCATCGTTAAGGCTGAGAATGGGAGCCACCACCACGGAATCTCCGGTGTGAACGCCCACGGGATCCACATTCTCCATGCCGCAGATGGTGATCACATGATCGCTGCCGTCGCGCATGACCTCAAACTCGATCTCCTTGAAGCCCTCCACGCTCTTCTCCACCAGCACCTCGTGGACGGGAGAGAGCCGGAAGGCGTTGGTGCCGATCTCGATAAGCTCCTCCTCGCTGTGGGCGAAGCCGCCGCCGGTGCCGCCCAGCGTATAGGCGGGACAAAGCACCACGGGATAGCCCAGACGCTCGGCAGCCTGCCGGGCCTCCTCCAGAGAATAGGTGATCTCGGAGGGGATGACGGGCTCGCCGATCTCCTGACAGAGCTCCTTGAAGAGCTCCCGGTCCTCGGCGCGCTCGATGCTCTCAAAGCGGGTGCCCAGCAGCTCCACATGGCATTCCCGAAGCACGCCCTTCTTCTCCAGCTGCATGGCAAGGTTCAGACCCGTCTGACCGCCGATGCCGGGGATGATGGCGTCGGGCCGCTCATAGCGCAGGATGCGGCTTACATATTCCAGCGTCAGCGGCTCCATGTAGACCTTGTCCGCGATTTGGGTGTCCGTCATGATGGTGGCGGGGTTGGAGTTGCAGAGGATGACCTCGTAGCCCTCTTCCTTCAGGGCGCGGCAGGCCTGCGTGCCTGCGTAGTCAAATTCTGCTGCCTGACCGATGACGATTGGGCCGGAACCGATGATGAGAACCTTTTTGATGTACGTGCGTTTTGCCATAGCTGTCACTCCTTTTCGCCGTATACGGTGCGATTGTTGTAGATGTGAGTAGATTTTTTCCGCAGACCGTGCATCCCTCAAAGGGCGTGGATCTGCCCATGGAGAGGAAGGATGCGGAGTCAACGGTGTAAACGCTGTTCAGATCCCAGAGGGAATATCCGCTTTCTCTGATGCCGAAGCGCTTGCGGGGATTATCCGACAGGAGCTTCACGAGGGCTTCAAGCGTCAGGATGCCGGTTTTGACGAGGCCCGTGTAGCACACCGGAAAGGCGACCTCGATGCCCGTGACGCCGAACGCGCTGCCCGTAAGCCCTCTGCACTTTTCCTCCGCGCTGTGAGGCGCGTGGTCGGTGGCGATCATGTCGATGGTGCCGTCCTTTATGCCTTCGATGAGGGCGTCGCGGTCTTCGGCCGAGCGGAGAGGGGGATTCATCTTGAACCTTCCGTCTTCGCGGAGGTCCGCATCTGTCATCAGAAGGC
>JAGHSH010000036.1 GCA_018065965.1 Candidatus Apopatocola equi | reverse complement strand
CCCATGACCTGTCCGTCATTGCCGAGACCTGTCAGCGGGTGGCAGTCATGTATCTGGGGCAGATCGTGGAGGAGGCGTCGGTCACGGAGCTTTTCGACGAACCCCGCCATCCTTACACCCAGGGACTCATGCGCTCCATTCCCGGCAGCGACAAGACCAAGGAGGAGCAGCTTTTCGTGATCGAGGGTACGGTGCCCCTGCTCAGTCAGATCCCACAGGGCTGCCGCTTTTCTCCCCGCTGTCCCCATGCCACAGACCGCTGCCGTCAGATCGCGCCGCCTCTCTTTGAGGACGGAAACGGACACAATGCCCGCTGCTGGCTCTGCGAGAGGAAGGAGGAAGCATAATGGAAGAAAAAAAGGTGCTTCTGAAGGCGGAAAACATAAAAAAATATTTCCCCATCACCGGCCTCTTCGGCAAGGTGGAGAACTATGTCAAGGCCGTGGACGGGGTCTCTCTGGAGCTCTATCAGGGCGAGACCTACGGTCTGGTGGGCGAGACCGGCTGCGGCAAGTCCACGCTGGGCCGCACCCTCATCCAGCTGCTGCAGCCCTCCGAGGGAACCATCATACTGGACGGGGAGGACATCAGCCGCCTGACGACGGCCGAATCCCGCAAGCTCCGCCGCCGGGTGCAGATGGTCTTTCAGGACCCCTATACCTCCCTCAACCCCCGCAAACGCATCGGCGATATCCTCACCGAGGCGCTGGACATCCAGAACATCGGTTCGAGCGATGAGCGCATGGATATAGCCATGGAGCTCATGCAGCAGGTGGGACTGCTGGTGGAGCATTACTACCGCTATCCCCATGAGCTCTCCGGCGGCCAGCGGCAGCGGGTCGGATTGGCCCGGGCGCTGATCGTCAACCCGGAGCTGGTGGTCTGCGATGAGCCGGTGTCGGCGCTGGATGTGTCCGTGCAGAGTCAGATCCTGAACCTGCTGGTGGATATGCAGAAGAAGCGGAAGCTCACCTACCTCTTTATCTCCCATGACATGGCCGTCATCCGCTATGTGTCCGACCGGGTCGGCGTGATGTATCTGGGTCATCTGGTGGAGGAGGCGGACACTGCCGAGCTTTTCCGCAATCCCCGCCACCCCTACACGCAGGTGCTGCTCTCCGCCGTGCCGAGCCCGAACCCCCATGTGCGCAAGCAGCGGACGGTGCTGGAGGGCGATCTGCCCTCGCCCATCGATCCCCCCGCGGGCTGCGTGTTCCACACCCGCTGCCCCTATGCCACCGAGCGCTGCAGACGGGAAACGCCCGAGATGCGCAGCGTAGGCGAAGGGCATAAGCTGGCCTGCCACCGGGAAGAGGCCTGACGCCGCCCATAGAAAACGGGTACGCTGCAAGCAGTTTTGCAGCGTACCCGTTTTTTATGTGATCCGTTTTGCATGATCGCAGCCGAGCGCCGCCATCCGCATTTACGGAGCTGTCCCAATGTCAGGGGGTGTGCCGTCGGTATAGGAGAAGAACACCTGCAGCGCGTCATAGAGTCCCACGATCCAGGTGCGGAACTCATGGCCGTACTCCTTCACGGTGACAAGGGCGGCGTTCCTGCCCTCCTCCAGCCGGTCCGTTTTACTCAGCAGCTCCCGATAGTAGCCGCTGTGCTCATAGTAGGCCACATCCCACTGTCCCACGGCGTTGAAGAGATAGTGGATGGGCAGATCGCGGAATTCGTCCTTATCGATGTTCTGTAGAATGTTGGCGGGGTAGGTACTGAAGCCGGAGAAAAGGCCGAAATAGCTGAAAACATCCAGACTCAGACTCAGCGCCGACTGAAAACCGATGATGGAGCCCATGGAAAGCCCCACGTAGCCGAAATGCTCCCGCGCCGCAGCGGCAGCCTCCAGAGTAGGCTCGGCGGCATAGGTGGCGTAGTGCTCCAGAATGAAGGGGAGAATGTCATTGCGCAGCTCCGTGGCAAAGAGAGCGGCATTTACATAGCCCAGATCTACGACCTGATCCTTGTAGAAGGTGGGGGAGCAGACGATGACGGGCGGGATCAGACCCCGGTCGATCATGTTGTCCAGCACATCGCGGGTGTAGATCCTGGTGTCCTCGTGGTCGTAGAACTGCTCGTCATCCAGCCAGTAGGTCTCCAGACAGTTCATGCCGTGGAGGATGACGATCACGTCATACTGCCTGCTCTCGTCATAGCCGTAGGGGAGGTAGACGCTCATGCGCTTGTTGTACTTCAGCTCTACCCCGGGAGCAACGCCGAAGTATTCCTGCGTTTCATACTGCACATGCTCCACGGTGCCCGCGTGCTCGCACTTCTGCCGCAGCGCCTCGGGGATCTCCAGCTCGGAGAATTCCGGCTTGCCGCCGCAGCGGGAGCAGATCCCGTCAAAGTAGGTGTGGCGGCAGAAGCTGCCGCAGACGCTGCAAAGGCAGCTTTCGGCATCGTGAGCGGGATGGGAACAGACCGCCGCACAGCGCGTGCAGCTTCTCGCCTCCCAGACCTCATGGGCGCAGACCTCGCCGCAGTCGGCGCAGACTCCCTCCTCCCAGTGCAGATGGGGGCAGGGCGTGGGCTCCGGCTCGGGTTCCGGCGTGGGGCCGGCGGAGACGGGCGCGGGGGAGGGAGCTTCGGCAGCGGGGGAGGGGACGTTGTTGTAGCCCCGTATGGTGCAGCCCGAGAGCAGCAGCGTCAGCGCCAGCAGAAATGCAGTGTATCTTTTCATGGATGGATCCTCTGTCTGTAAAATGGGAACAGCGGTATTTTACCACAGAGCGTCCCGGGACACAAGAGCGGATTGAGGCAGCCTGCTGCAAAGACCGGCTTCCTCCTCGCGCAGAGGGCGCTCCCCGGCAAGCAGAGCCAGCTTTTCCGGGCGGGAGAGCTGCTTGATGCGGTACTCCAGCCGCAGGGCATCGCCCTTCTCAGCGCATTCCCAAACGGCCTCCGGCCGCAGGGGCGGGTGCGCCCTCGTATAGCGGGCGGCGCGGGCGTCCCCGGTAAAGTGGGTGCGGATGCGCTTTTCCCAGTCGGCGGCGGTGCCGCAGTAGAGCGTGCCGTCCCGGCAGCGAAGAATGTATACATAATACACGGAAAATTCACCTTCTGTTCAGAATATCACGGGTTCTTCCCCTTGCAAGGGAAGAGAAAAACGTGTAAAATATTTACGAAAACGAAAGAAAAGAGGTTGCTCTTATGGAATTTGATTTTACCACCCTCATCGACCGCAGCGGCACCGGCTCCACCGCCGCCGAGATCATCCCCATCCGGGGCGCGGAGGTCAGAGAAGGCTTTGACAAGATCCCCATGTGGGTCGCCGATATGAGCTTTGCTACGGTGCCCGCCGTGCAGAAGGCGCTGCACAGACGCATCGACCACCCCTGCTTCGGCTATTTCATCACCCCCGACGCCTACTATGACGCCATCATCGACTGGCAGCGTAAACGCAACGGCGTCGAGGTGAAGAAGGAGCAGATCAACTATCAGAACGGCGTTCTCGGCGGCGTTGTCTCCGCTCTGCAGGCCTTCACGGCGCCCGGCGAATCCATCCTTGTCCACGCTCCCACCTATGTGGGCTTCACCGGCGTGCTCACCAACAACGGCCGCAACATCGTCCACTCCCAGCTGAAGCAGGACGAGCAGGGCGTATGGCGCATGGACTATGAGGACATGGAGGCCAAGTTCCGGGATCAGCATATCCACTTCATGGTGTTCTGCTCTCCCCACAATCCCTGCGGCCGTGTCTGGGAGCGCTGGGAGCTGGAAAAGGCCTATGAGCTCTTCAAAAAGTACGATGTGATCGTGGTCTCCGATGAGATCTGGTCTGACATCATCCTCCCCGGCCACACGCATATCCCCACTGCCTCCATCTCCGACGATGCCCGCAGCCGCACCATTTCCCTCTATGCACTCTCCAAGACCTTCAATCTGGCCGGACTGGTGGGCTCCTACTCTGTGATCTATAACGATTACCTGCGGGATCGGGTCATGAAGCAGGCGGGACTGTGCCATTATAACGACGCCAATGTCCTCTCCGTGGAGGCGCTCATCGGGGCCTACTGCGACGAGGGCGAGCGCTGGGTCGGCGAGCTGTGCGAGACGCTCAACAACAATGTGGAGCTGGCCTACCGCTTCTTTACGGAGCAGGTCAAGGGCGTGAAGCTGGCCAAGCCCGAGGGCACCTACATGATGTATCTGGACTGCGAGGACTGGTGCCGGGAGCACGGCAAGACCATCGACGAGCTGCAGCGGCTGGGCGTCAGCGTGGGTGTGATCTGGCAGGACGGCCGTCCCTTCCACCGCCCCTATGCCATCCGCCTGAATCTGGCGCTGCCCACGGCGCGCCTGCAGGAGGCGCTGGACCGTCTGGACAAATACGTTTTCAACGCATAAAACACCGGCAGGGGAGGTATACTGAAAGCCGAAACCGCATCGTAAGGAGTATGGTAATTCATGAAAGCATTTGCCATGCTGGGACTGGATCGGTCGGCTGGATCGAAAGGGAACGCCCCTCCTGCGGCGTGCTGGACGCTATTGTCCGTCCGCTGGCCGTTTCCCCCTGTACCAGCGATGTACACACGGTGTATGAGGGCGCTCTGGGTGAGCGCAAAAACATGGTGCTCGGTCACGAGGCCGTGGGCGAGGTGGTGGAGGTCGGTTCTCTGGTCAGGGATTTCAAGATAGGCGACCGGGTCATCGTCTCCGCCATCACGCCCGACTGGGGAGACATCAACGCCCAGCGGGGCTACCCCATGCACTCCACCGGCATGCTGGCCGGGTGGAAGTTTTCCAACTTCAAGGACGGCGTTTTTGCCGAATTCTTCCATGTGAACGAGGCCGACGCCAATCTGGCGCTTCTGCCCCGGGGTATGGATCCCGGCACCGCCGTTATGGTCTGCGATATGAAGCCCACGGGCTTCCACGCCGCCGAGCTGG
>JAGHSH010000216.1 GCA_018065965.1 Candidatus Apopatocola equi | reverse complement strand
CGGTGTGCAGGGCGGCGTCGAGGTCCTCCGCGCCCTCCAGCGCATCGGCGAAGCGGCCCAGAACGACGGCCACGGCGGTGTCCAGCACCACGTTTGCCTCGCAGATAGAGGCAGCGGAGCCGCCCATGCGGAACTCAAACTTGTTGCCCGTAAAGGCAAAGGGAGAGGTACGGTTGCGGTCGGTGGAATCCTTGGCGAAGCGGGGCAGGGCGTGTACGCCGACCTTGAACTGCTGCCGCTCGCTGCCCACATACTCGCTGCCGGTCTCCATGGACTCCAGCACGTCCGTGAGCTCCTGACCCAGATAGATAGACACCACAGCCGGGGGCGCCTCATACCCGCCCAGACGGTGGTCATTGCCCGCAGAGGCTACAGAAATACGGAGCAGATCCTGATATTCGTCCACCGCCTCCACCACAGCGCAGAGGAAGGTAAGGAAGCGGGCGTTGCGCTCCGGCGTTTCACCGGGAGAGAGCAGATTCTCGCCCCGGTCGGTGGAGAGAGACCAGTTGTTGTGCTTGCCGCTGCCGTTGACCCCGGCAAAGGGCTTTTCGGCCAGCAGGCAGACCATGCCGTGCTTCTCGGCAATGCGCTTCATCAGCTCCATGGTCAGCTGGTTCCGGTCGGCGGCCAGATTGACGGTGGCGTAGACCTCCGCCAGCTCGTGCTGTCCGGGAGCGGCTTCGTTGTGCTCGGTCTTGGCGAAAACGCCCAGCTTCCAAAGCTCCTCGTCCAGCTCGGCCATAAAGGCGGCCACCCGGGGCTTCACGGCGCCGCAGTAATGGTCGTCCAGCTCCTGCCCCTTAGGGGGGCGGGCGCCGAAGAGAGTTCGGCCGGTGTAGATCAGATCCTCGCGCTGCTCAAAGAGATTCTTGTCGATGAGGAAATATTCATGCTCGGGGCCAACATTGGGGCGCACGGAGCGGGTCTCCTCGTCGCCGAAAAGACGCAGGATGCGCAGACTCTCCCGGCTCCCGGCCTCAATGGAGCGCAGCAGGGGCGTTTTGGTATCCAGCGCCTCGCCGTTATAGGAGCAGAAGGCGGTGGGGATGCAGAGGACGTTGTCCTTCACAAAGGCATAGGAGGTGGGGTCCCAGGCCGTGTAGCCCCGGGCCTCAAAGGTGGCGCGCAGGCCGCCGTTAGGGAAGCTGGAGGCATCGGGCTCGCCGTGGATCAGCTCCTTACCGCTGAACTCCAGAATGGGGCGGCCCTCCCGGTCGGGGGAGAGGAAGCTGTCGTGCCTTTCGGCGGTGATGGCCGTCATGGGCTGGTACCAGTGGGAGAAATGGGTGGCCTGCTTCTCAATGGCCCACTGCTTCATGGCCTCCGCCACGGTCTCGGCAGCCTCGGGGCTGAGCCATTTGCCGAAGCGGATGGCATTCTGTACGGCCTCATAGGCGTTCAGGGGCAGACGCTGACGCATGACCTGATCGTTGAACACCATGGAACCGAAGATCTCATTCATTTTTGCCATATTTCCGTACTCCAAAAAAGAATCATATAATGAGAAATTGTATCTGCAAAGCCGCCTTCTGTCAAGGCTTTTCTTCCCTTTGCGCCCTTATCCGTACCACTCCACCAGCAGATCCACGCAGGCTCCGTAGGAGGCCATGCCCCGCTCATCGCCTACGCTCTCCAGCAGCTGCTCATAGAGCTGCTCGCTGACCTCCTCTGTTTTCCCATCGAACTGCTGCCAGTAGGCATTGTGCGCGTTCAGATCGGCGCGGACAGCGGGGGATATGGAGGCGTACAGGGTGTGCCAGGTCTCATAGTCGGCGCTGTAGAGGGCATTGCCCAGATAGATATAGCCCATGACCGCCCCGGAATAGGCATAATCGGCCCGGCCGCTTTCCAGCGAGGCGATCACTGCCGTGAAATTTGCGTAGTCCTCCCGCTCCACGCCCCGCTGGTGCGCCAGCTCATGGGCAATGGTGGAGGGAAGCATCAGATCGGGCATGTGGGTGTTCACGTTGGATTCCCCGGTGTAGGGGCAGGAGAAGCCCGTAAAGCCCGTGGCGCTCATCAGGTAGGAGAGCGGCCTGCTCACGCCCTTGCAGCGGACGGCGGGCTCATCAGAGAGGGGCAGAACGCGGGAGACGTTCTCATAAAGACCTGCGGAAACGGCAAAGACCTCCCTGCGGTCAAGGGTAAAGAGTCCCTCCTCATCCCGCTGCACCTGTTCGCCGTATTCGTTGCAGAGGCCGATGAATTTCTCTGTTACGTTCAGCAGCGCCTCGGTGCTCACGGGCTCGTCCCGCAGCCCGCTCTGTTGGGCAAAGCCGTCGGAGCAGTAATATACGCCCCAGAGC
>JAGHSH010000285.1 GCA_018065965.1 Candidatus Apopatocola equi | reverse complement strand
TGCTGCTCGCCCGGGATCCGCCAGGGGATCCGGCCGTTTTCGCCGATGACATTGTTTTTTTATCTGGCAGCAATGATCGCCCGCATATGCTCCGCCGAGTTCCGGTGCTTTTGCGGATGCTCGGAGCGTTCAGCTGCGCTCGATCACATCCAAGATCTCTCCCACATAGACCCAGTGGGGCTGCCAATCCCCGTTTTCATCCACGGGGAAGGACTTCGGATTGCCGGCATAGTAGGCCTGCACGTCGGGAGCGAGGTCTTCCTTTGCCATCTGGTGGCGGTAGAGCGTCCGGCAGACGAAGGTCAGCTCCGCCTCCGCATAGCCCACCGTGCCGCCTGCGCTCACCGGCGTAAGTCCGGCGGCAGCGGCCTTGTCTCCGTCACGGCCGGAGAGGGTGCCCATGACCCCGAGGGCTTTTTTGTATTCCTCCGGGAAAAAGGTGACGGTGAAGAGCTCACTCTCCCGCATCAGATCGTTGGTGTAGCGGGCGGGGTGGAGATAGACCGTGACAACGGAACCGCTCTTGCCGGGTCTTGTCCAGAGCGTGCCCAGACTGCCCCAGCCCACGGTGCAGGAATTGAAATGCTCCATGTTCCCGGCGGTCACCAGCGCCCAGCGCCGGCGAAAGAGGTCAAAGACCTTGTAATCGTTCGCTTCAAAATCCTTCATGTGCGCATCCTCCCTTTACAGCTCGTGATAATAGGGGCAGATATCCTCGTATCGCCCATCGCTCAGGCGGAAGCCGCTGGGGATGGTGCCCAGCTGCACGAAGCCCAGCTTCTCATAAAGATGGCGGGCGCGGACGTTGCTCGCCACGACCGCGTTGAACTGCAGCACCCGGAAGCCGTGAGCCTTCCCCTGGGCGAGAGAGTCTGCAACCAGCTTTTCCCCTATGTGCCGGTCTCTGGCTGTGCGCTCCACCGCATAGCTGGTGTTGCAGATGTGCCCGCAGCGCCCGATGTTGTTCGGGTGCAGGATATAGAGCCCCAGCACGCCGAGCGCTTCGTCCTCCGCAACGGCGACATAGGTCTGCGCAGCGAAAAAGGCCGCACCGCTCTGCAGATCCAGCAGCTCCTCCTGGGGGAATGCCACGCCGTCCTCCACGACCTCGTTCCAGATCGTTACCATGGCGGGAAGATCGGCCTCCGTATAGGCTCTTACCGTGATGTTCATGTGCTCTCCTCCGTTTTCGGCTGAAAATAGGAGAAGCATCGGTTCCAAAGGCTGATCAAACCGAGACAGTCGGTCATAGCGGGAATCCCGATGCTTGCGGAAAAAGTTTACCATATGAGCAGGGGAGTGTCAAGCCCGCTTTCCCAACGGGATTCCCCCTGAGGGGAAAGGAGGCAGCCTCCTCATTCTCTTTCTCGGCAGAAAGGACGGATTGCCGCGTCGCTTCGCTCCTCGCAATGACAGGGGGGGCTGAATGGCAGTCGCGGTGCAGAAAAACAGGGCTCATTGCAAAATGCCGTTCTTGCCATGAGCCCTGTTTTTCAGTTGTGTTCAGCGGATCTCTTTCCCGGTGCGGATGTAATGCCCCTCCTGCACGGCGGCGAAGGCTGCGGCGGCACAGGTCACGGATATCAGCACGGCGACCGGCCGAGGGGGAAGGATGCCGATACAAAGGGGGATCGCATACAGGAGAATGCCGCATAGCTTGTTCATCACCGTATGCTCCGCAACGAAGCGCTTATACATCACAAACCCGCTGATCACATTGATGCCCTTGATGACTGCGATGGAGACCGTCCAGAGGATCAGTCCCAGGGGAAGAGGTACGGTCGGCAGGACTTTTATGAGCACCGCTGCCGTAAAGACGATATCCGCAGCGGTATCCAGCTGTGCGCCCAGCCTCGTTTCCGTTCCGAAATGTCTTGCAGCGAAACCGTCCAGCACATCGCTGACGCCGCCGAGGAGATAAAGACAGTAAAACGGAGAAGAGAAAGGCGCGCAGGCAAGAAGGCCGATCCCGCACAGGATCCTGAGGCAGGTTATGAGGTTTGCCATGCTGCCACCGTCCTTTCCCGTCACAGTCTGCACGGCATTCGATCTGTACTTTTCCCTCCGACGGGGGATATCCGGCTCGATTCTGAGCGTTTCATGCCCTGCCTTTCTCAAAAGACACCGTTTCTGTCTTCATGGAGATATTCTCCACCCGGAATCCGTACGCCGTCAGCTCTTTTTTGTACTGCAGAAAAGAACGGTCAATGGGCACACCGGCAATTTCTTCAATCTGCCGGAAGGAAAGCTCAAAGCGGTCTGTTCCGTTTGAATAAGAGAGGAAAGATATCGTTTGTAATCTGATGAATCTTCAAACAAAATCTGTTTTCCGATCCCACGAACAATGATATGCAAATATTCGCCTGGGATTCGCGGCTGTCTGGACATAACAAGC
>JAGHSH010000002.1 GCA_018065965.1 Candidatus Apopatocola equi | reverse complement strand
AATGAGCACTGTCACTAATGGATTGGCGAAAATGAAATGAAATACCGAGTACTATGGGATCAAACCCCACAGTACTCGGTATTTTTACTTATTGCCGTACCGGCAACTACCATCGAGAGAGTAAACTGAAAGTTGTTGTTCTAATCTCAATTAATGCTGCCATGAACAACTATTTTCGTCAAAGCACAAACCATCTGCAAGTGTCACATTCCGGACATCTCCGTGATAATCAATACTGAGCACTGCACAATACCCTGCGTATCCAAATAATTTACTCTTGTCAAACGATGCGGTACAAATTCCGTTTTTATATTGTGCAGTAGTTGTGGCACCCGAAATACTTTTATCAATACAACTCAAAGTTACCATATAGGAAATATCTTCATTCCCGATACTGGGGACAAAGAAGCAGGTCAGTTCTTCATCGTTAGAGTTGAAATTAACATCCGAAACTTCTACGAGATCAGGCAAGCGAATGGCTGAATCTTCACGATTCGTCTCCCAATGGGCTTTCCCAAGCAGAATACCAATAACGATCAAAGAAATCAGGCATAATACTTTCCATACCGTTGCGGTATGCCGATTTCTGATGGCAAGCTGTTCGTTGATTTGTGCCAACGCTTTTGCGATTGCTCCTGTATCCTGTTGTGCTTCATATTCCGAATCTCCCAGAAGAACAGCAATAGACACGTCCAAGGCATCCGCAATTCTGCAAAGGGTATCAGCGTCAGGGACCGCAGTGCCTTTTTCCCATTTTGAAACGGTCTGTCTTACGACATTCAGCTTGATTGCCAAAGCCTCTTGGGTTAGACCGCGCTCTTTTCTTACCCTTGAAAGGTTTTCATTTAACATATAAACGCCTCCCACGCTCTATTGGATGACTCCATATTAGCTTTCTGCCAATGGAATATCAAGCAACCCGCAGGCGCAATGCGCACTTGTGCGTTGCACCTGCCATAATCGGCAACAAATTAAAAATCATAAAAATCACCATTTCAAAAACACTATGTGCTACAGTGTCATTGTATACGATATGGCGAACAATATCAATTTAAATGAGCGTAAAGGGCAAGTATCGACCATGGTACCAAATTTCGTATCACACTCATTTTCCCACGGTCACATACTTGTTGGGGAGTGCCTTCCCCAACCCCTGCCGTATTGTACCGTTGAAAAGTGAAAAGGCGTGACCGAAGCCACGCCTTCCCATCTTTTTCAATTCTTAAACATTTACTGTTTTATGACGCCCCGCCATTGCGGGAGCTGCTTTTTGTTTATGCTCGGTTCATCCTGCTCTCATCCCTGCGGCACCGCGCCGCGGGAAAACGGATCGCCCCACCGTGTGGGGAAAAGCAAAAAAATCCGCTCCGGTTTCCCGGAGCGGATCCTGTTGGAAAAACAAGTCTGAATTACTTCAGGTTGCCCATGTCGTTGACGGTGGTGTTGGTGGTCTCAGGCATGGTCTCGATAGCGTCGGACACGGTGATCTCGCCATTGAACATGGCAGCGACCAGAGCGGCGTAATCCTCAGCGGTGAAGCCCTCAGCGAACTGAGTGGTCATGGGGATCTGGACGTAGTTCTCTTCGGGGTTCTCGGACACGAGACCCAGAGTGGCGACCTGGCCGCCCTCGAAGGTGCCGTCCTGCACAGCGGTGAGGAGAGTCTTCACGGTGGCGGCGAGACCCTTCATGGCGGAGGTAACGGTCATGCCCTCGCCGTAGGTGGCGTCAATGTTGAAGCTCTGGTCCACGTCAACGCCGATGACCTTGCCATCGACCTTGGCAGCAGCCTCAGCAGCGGAGGAGTAGATGCCGCCGCCGCAGGCAAAGACGACCTGCGTGCCGGCCTCGTACCAGGTATCCATGGCGGCGGTGATGTCGGCGTCGCCGAAGAACTGGTTGCCGTAGGCGTAGTTCATCTCGATGGTCTTGTCCAGCTCGGCAGCAGCAGCGTCAGCGCCCTGCACGAAGCCGAAGCCGTAGCGAACAACGGCGGGAACAGCCATGCCGCCCAGGAAGCCGAGCTTCTCATAGCCGAGCTTCACAGCAGCGTAGCCGGCCATGTAGCCGCACAGCTCTTCCTGATAGACAGCGGAGTAGAGGTTGGCGGGGATGGCGCCTTCGTAGCCCAGATCGAACTCAGACACGTCGAGGGCGATGAAGGTGACCTCGGGGTACTCCTCAGCGGTGGCCTTGATGGCGGGAGCGAAAGCGTAGCCGGGCATAACGACCACGTTGAAGCCCTCGTCGATGGCCATGTCGATCATGGCGATACGGTCATCGTCAGAATCGGAGGCGGGCTTGTAGTACTTGAACTCGATGGCGTTCTCTTCGCAGAAAGCCTTGCAGGCCTCGTAGGTGGTCTGGTTGAAGCTCTGGTCGGTGATGTCGCCGTAGTCGGTGATCATGGCAACGGCCATGGCAGCCTCTTCGACCTCTTCGGTCTCCTCGGCGGCCTCAGCGGTCTCGGGCTCAGCAGCCTCAGCAGCGGGCTCCTCAGTCTTGGTCTCTTCCTTGGTGCCGCCGCAGGCGCACAGGGAGAGAACCATGCACAGAGCGAGCAGAAGAGCAAAAATCTTCTTCATTTGTGTATGTATCCTCCTTAAAATTTGTCCCGGTCATCCGTGGACATATACGATTCAAGTATAGCACGAACTGTGGAAAATGCAATATCCGGACGGGGATTTTTTCACATTTTTTATTGCATTAGTTTCTTTTTTATGTTCTGTTGATTATTCTCCGCGGCTTTCGGCGGCGATGCGCTTTTTCCAGCAGCGGTGGCACATGGCCAGATAGCTCTCGTTGCCGCCCAGCATCACCTGCTCGCCCTCGGTGACCACCCGGCCGTTGACCAGACGGGCGTTGACCGTGGCTTTGGCGCCGCATTCGCAGATGGTCTTGATCTCGGTGATGGAATCCGCCAGCTCCATGAGCCGCTGAGAGCCGGGGAAGAGCCGGGTCAGGAAGTCCGTGCGCAGACCGAAGCACAGCACGGGCAGATCCTCCTCGTCCACCAGCGCGCGCAGCTGCTCGATCTGCTCGCCGGTGAGAAACTGCGCCTCGTCGGCGATGATCACATCGCTGCCGCCCCGCTTCCGCCAGAGCGCCGCCACATCGTCCTCGGGACGCATCACGTCCGCCGTGGCGGAAAGACCCACCCGGGAGCGCAGCACCGCGGCGCCGTCCCGGTCGTCCAGCGCGGGCTTGATGAGCCAGACCTTCATGCCCCGCTCCTCATAATTGAATTTGGTGATCAGTGCCTGCGCGGTCTTGCTGGAGCCCATGGCTCCGTATTTGAAATAGAGCTTTGCCATATTTCCGTGTCCTCTCTTTTTGTCGTTGCGCCTATTCTACTCCTTTCCGCGCCCGCAGACAAGAGGCATTGCAATCTTTGGTCGGGCAGACGGCAGACCCCAAAAAAATCCGAAAAGAGACTTGTTTCCCTGTTCTATGCGTGTTATGATTGTATTGCCTATCCGGCAAGAAACAAATTTTACGGAGGAAAGTCAAACATGAAGCGTACCTTTGCACTGCTTCTCGCACTGTGCATGGTTCTCTCCCTGTGCGCCTGCGGCGGCACCAAGGAAGAGGCCAAGACCCAGGAGCCCGCAGCTGCTCCCGCTGCTGAGACCGCTGCCGTCAATGACGACATCGTGATCCTCTACACCAACGATGTTCACTGCGGTGTGGAAGACGGCCTGACCTATCAGGGCATCGCCGCCGTCAAGGCCGGCCTTGAGGCCGCCGGCAAGACCGTTCTGCTGGTCGACTGCGGCGACCACTCTCAGGGCGGCACCATCGGCACCCTGTCCAAGGGCGAGTACATCATCGACATCATGAACGAGGTCGGCTATGCTCTTGCCATCCCCGGCAACCATGAGTTCGACTACGGCATGGATCAGTTCCTTGCCAATGTGGAGCACGCCAACTTCCCCTACCTGTCCTGCAACTTCGTGGGCGCTGATGACAAGAGCGTGCTGGAGCCCTACGCCCTCATCGAGGTCAACGGCGTGAAGCTGGGCTTCGTGGGCATCTCCACCCCCGAGACCGTGACCAAGTCCACCCCCACCTACTTCCAGAATGAGGACGGCGAGTACATCTACTTCTTCTGCCAGGACACCACCGGCGAGAAGCTGTATGCCGCCGTGCAGAACGCTGTGGACGCCGTCCGTGCCGAGGGCGCCGACTACGTCATCGCGCTGGCCCACCTGGGCATCGACACCGAGTCCTCCCCCTGGATGTCCACTGAGGTCATCGGCGCCACCACCGGCATCGACGTGGTGCTGGACGGCCACTCCCACTCCACCATCGAGGGCGACAAGGTTGCCAACGCCAATGGCGAGGACGTCCTTCTGACCTCCACCGGCACCAAGCTGGATGCTCTGGGCTGCCTGACCCTGAATGCCGACGGCACCTTCACCTCCAAGCTGGTGGACAACAAGGCCGCCGCTGCCAAGGTCGATGAGATCAATGCCGAGTTCGACGAGCTCATCAACACCGTTGTGGCCCACACCGATGTGGATCTGATCACCAAGGATCCCGAGACCGGCAGCCGCGTGATCCGTTCTCAGGAGACCAACCTCGGCGACCTGTGCGCCGATGCTTACCGTGCCATGTCCGGCGCTGACATTGCCATCGTCAACGGCGGCGGCATCCGTGCCGACATCCCCGCCGGCGACATCACCTACGGCCAGATCATCACCGTGCATCCCTTCGGCAACGAGATGTGCATGTGCGAGGTCACCGGCGCTGAGCTGCTGGACGCTCTGGAGCTGTCCGCCGCTTCCCTGCCCGGCGAGTTCGGCGGCTTCCTGCAGGTCTCCGGCATGACCTTCACCATCGACATGAGCGTGGAGCCCTCCGTGGTTCTCGATGAGAACCAGACCTTCGTGGAGGTCGCCGGTGAGCGCCGCGTCAAGGACGTGATGATCGGCGGCGAGCCCATCGACACCGAGAAGACCTACACCCTCGCCTCCCACAACTACAAGCTCAAGTCCGGCGGCGACGGCTACGGCATGTTCAAGGACAACAACTTCCTCCTTGACTGCGTGATGATCGACAACCAGGTGCTCATCAACTACATCGTTGAGAAGCTCAACGGCACCGTCGGCGAGGACTACGCCGATATCTGGGGCCAGGGCCGCATCACCATCATCAACGGCTGATACTCCGCTTCTTCGCAAAACCTGAAAAGGGTTCGCTGCCATCTGCAGTGAACCCTTTTTCATCTGAAAACGAAGTTTTTGACGAAAAAAACACCCGACCGGAGTCGGGTGTTTTTTATGAAGCGATAACTCAGGCGTTGAGCATCTCGCGGGAGATGCGGTAGACGCACTCGTTGAAGTAGGGAACGGTGCCGCGCAGGTTGGCGATGGCGTGGCACTTGCCGTCACGGATGAAGAACTCGCAGTACTCCTTGGCAGCGGCCTCGATCTCTTCCTTGGAGGCATTGGCGTCGGTGGCGATGGCGGGCACGTCAACGCCGAGGACGATCTTGTCGCCGTAGAGGTTGAAGAGGTTGCGCTTGTCGTTCATGTACATGCCGTTCCAGGTCTGCACGCCGGCCTCGATGTAGGCGGGGACCAGCTCGTCGTTCTTGCCGCAGGAGTGCAGCTCGAAGATCAGGCCGAGTTCCTTGCACTTGGCAGCGAACTTCTGCATGATGGGAACGAAGACGTTGCGGGCAACGTTGATGGAGAAGAAGCCGGAACGCTGGGCGCCCCAGTCGTCGTGCAGGGTGACCTTCTTGATCTGGGGGAAGTACTTGGCAACGTTCTCCAGGTAGGGAACGTAGACGGTCTCATAGACCTTGTTCAGCAGAGCCTTGACAGCGTCGACCTGCTCGTCGTCGATGACGGCCATGGCAGCACCCTCGAAGTCCATGAAGGAGATGAGGCGCTCGAAGCCGGTGCCGTTCAGGAAGGTGATGCCGCAGAGCTTGCCCTTGTTCTTCTCAAACCAGGGGGCGTTCAGCTTGGCAGAGCCTTCCCAGTCCCAGGAGTTGACATCGGGGAACTTGATGAGCTTTTCCCAGTCGTTGGCGTCTTCCATGTAGGGATCGCCGGGCTTGACCATGGAGCCGCCTGCCTTGGGAACGTAGACCCACTCGATGCCGAACATGTCGGGACGGTTGCCGAGGAAGGTGTAGTTGTCGTAGGGCTCAGCCTCGGTGACGAAGGCGCGGGCGATGTTATCGGGGTCGATGTGGGGGGTGATGCCGGCGCAGTCGGTGGTCATGGGCATCCACAGGGGCTTCTCGCCGTTGAACATGGCGAGAAAGTTCTCTTCGGCGGTCACGGGAGTCTTGAAGATGGGGGTCTTGACACCGCGGACTTCAACGTATTCGCCGGTAATTTCGCTGGGATCAAACTTAACGCGTTCCATTGTGTATCTCCTTTATTATTCTGTACGGCATTCTACCGCACATTATTCTGCGTTGCATTGTACCATAACAAGAATGCATTCGTAAATCCGCAATTCTTGACTTTTTGGGGGCGATTTTTCCACATACTGTAAGGGGCCATACCTTGGGGGTTAAAAGCGCATACCCTTTAGCCTCTTCTATCTGCGTAATGGCGGCCTCTCAGGCTCCCCCCGGATTCATTTTGCGTAAATGTGTACCCTGGGGCCGTTTTTGCCCAGCTCGATCACAAGCATTTCGTCAAAGGTATCCCCGCAGTCTGCCCATGCGTCGGAGGAGCTGCTGATGCGAAAGACTCTGGCCGCACTGCCGTCCGCTGCGGCATAGGGATAGATATCCTCTGCGATCAGGTTCAGAGCCCTGTCCAGCAGGTCAAAGTGTGCATCATCCCGTTTGGCGAGGAAATATCCGTTTGCCGTGACGGAAGTGTACTCGGTGTATCCCCGCAAAACCACCTCTCCCTGCTCCGAAACCAACAGGCGCGTTCCGTCGGGCTGGCTCACGGTAAACAGATCCATTCCACGGTCGAAAAGACTGGCGCCCGTGCCGTTCACGCAGCTTTCCCGGATGATATGAAAACGGCTGTCGATCAGATCATAGGTTCCCCGGTCATCGGAAACCAGCGCATAGCCGCCGGAGGAGAAGTTGGCGGCGTCCGCATACATGGCAAGCTCGTTCCCGTCTGCATCCAGATAGCCCCAGCGGCTTCCGTCCGCCGTGCCGACGAGGAAACCGCCCACGGCCTCGCAGCGCTCACAGTAAGGCCACACATTGCTGTCCGGCTGCGTCTCCCGGTACTCTCTGCCGTACTCTTCGAGGAGCTCCCCTGTCAGCAGGTCGAGGAAGCGGACGTCCGTCTGAACCTTATCCGATTTCAGCTCCAGCACGTTCCAGACGTCCGTGCAGGCTGCGTTGTAATACTTCGTCCCTTTTACGCCGGGGACTGCTGTATCGCAGATCATGTTTCCGTCCCAGTCATAGGCACAGAAACGAAAGCTCCCGTCACGGTTCTGGCAGCAGATGAACAGAGCGAGATCCTCGCAGAGAAAGGTGGTGTACTGAACCCAGTTATAGGCGGCGAGATCGAGTGCTTCTTCCTTTATGCGGTTCCCGGAAAGATCATAATACGCAAGGGACAGCACCCGGGGATCGCGCCCGAACTCCGCCGTGCAGCTGCGGTTCTTATAGGCCCATTCCGTGTTGCTGCCGTTGCGGTGTGTCGGTTCTATGACATAAAGCTCCAGCGGTTCGCCCTCCGTCAGACCGCAGACAGAGCAGGTCTGCGGCTGCTCGGGAGTTTTCGGCGTCCAGCTGTGGCCGAGGGCTTCCCCTTCGGTCAGACCGCAGGCGGCGCAGGTTTTCGGCTCGGTGCAGGTAGCCTCCCGCCAGCCGTGGCTGTGGGCTTCTCCTTTGGCCTGACTGCAGGCGGACAGACTGAGCATCATCAGGGCGGCATGAAAGACGGTGACCGTTTTTTTCATCGTGAGTTCTCCCTCCGTTATTGTTTATACGAAAATCATATCATCCGTCGAAAGCCCTGTAAAGAGGATACCGGACAAAAAGAAAAGAAAACCCCCGGAAACCGCAGAGGTTCCCGGGGGTCGTAAGCTTGAAAGGGTGATCAGCGCTGTCGAA
>JAGHSH010000268.1 GCA_018065965.1 Candidatus Apopatocola equi | reverse complement strand
AAAGCCGCTGCGGGTGGGATCCGGAAGAAGCGCATCCTCTTCGATCCGCTTCGCCACGGGAGCCGTGCCGCCCTCAAAGCTGCCGCCGTTGGGATCCACCGTAAAGGGGCTGGGATCGGGCATGGTCTCCGTTTTCAGGCTGTCCTGGTCCAGCACATGATAGCTGAGTACCGGCGCATAGGCAAAGTGGTAGGTTGCTTCGGCAGTGACCGGCGTTTCGGCGGTGAAGCTCTCCGCCCAGTGACCTTCACCGCCGTGAAGTGCATCGGGGGTCATATCCGTAGGGACAGCATCCCCGAGGACAGGCGCGGGAAGGGGCTGCCACAGGCCGCTCCCGTCGGGACTCTCCATCGTAAAATACACCGTGCGCTCCTGCACCGTGCCGCCGAAGGTGCCGCCGCGAACGACAAAACGGACAGCGGTCTGGTGTGCATCCGGGACGCCGTCTCCGTTTTTATCAGGCGCAAAGCTGACGGTAACGGTCTTGTCCTCATGAATGTCCTGCAGCGAAGCGGAATTGTTTTCAAAGGGCAGGTTCACCCGGCCGCCCTCCGCACCCGCGCAGACCACGCTCTCCACCGCGAAGCCCTCGGCCGGGATAAGACGTACAGTCAGGCCCTCTCCGGCATTCACGGTTTCCCGCTCCGGCTCCGCGCTGCCCTGTCCCTCGGTATTCACGCTCACCTGAAAGGTCTCCGGAGCCTGCAGGGGGTCCTCCGCATCCTGCTCCAGCGCACCGAAAACGCCGCAGATCGCCATGTCCCGGGTGATCACGCTGCTCTCGGTGAAGAGAGCGGAGTGGTCGGCATCGGTGTACCAGCAGGCCACCGCAGCCATCCCGCTGCCCAGCTCCACGGCTGCAGGCGGAATAAGGGTGCTGCCGAAGGGTACGTCCATAACGGAATAGAGAAGGGTCTCCTCCCCCGTTTCCAGCAGCAGGTAGATGCGGAGAGTCTCCCGGTAGGCCGCATAAAGCCGCAGGGGCTCGCCGCCGAAGAAGGCGGAGAGATCCCCGGAGCCGTCAAAAAAGCTGCCGTCCTCTGCGTACCAACCGGCGAAGTATTCGACTGCATCCTCACCGAGGCGGCGCTCCGGCGCCACCGCGGGAAAATTCACCGCACCGCCGGTATAGAGCTGTTGGGAGAGCAGCTCCTCACCGTCGTAAAACTCGATCTCCACGCTCTGCGTACCGTCCTCCGCGAGAACGCTCAGGGGCAGCAGACAGAGCAGAAGTATGCTCAGAGTCAATGAGATGGTTTTCTTCATTCTTCGTCGTCCTTCCATTCCATCGGAACAAAGTCCGGGCGAATCTCTCCCTCGGCCTCCAGCACGCCGAGCATGACATAGCGCAGATCACGGCCGTCGTTGCTGCAGGTGGAGAGCGTCAGGATCCGATCCTCCTTTGCCGGGGTCACAGGGGAATCAAAGCTGGAATTGGCCTTGGCAAAGCGAAGCCATTCCTCCCTTACCTCTCCCTCCAGATGGAGGTTCCAGGCCTGGGCATCATAGGTCGTGAGAACACCGGCGAAGAAGCGTACTACATAGTTTTTTTCGGGTGTGAGCAGATAAGCATAGGGATGCTCCTCAAAGAAGCCTTCCTTCCGGTAGTTCTCCAGCTGACCGAAGAGCGTACCGTTCTGCATATGGTGTGCGTAGATCACGGAATTGGGGTCGGAGAAATCCGATTCGTTGGCGCAGTCCAGCATCAGGCAGCCCGCAATGGCAGGCTCCCCGGTGATCAGATGCTCCAGATAGTACCAGTTGTCCCGTCCCTGCACCACCGGATAATCAATGATGGTGCCGCCGATCTGAAGCCAGCCCACCACATCGGTGTTGATCTCATTCAGCTGCGTAAAATCCACCGAAGGCCAGGGGACATAGACCTCTGCCTTTTCCTCCTCGGTTTCCTCCGGTTTCTGCGCGGGGGTGGGTTCGGGTGTGCTGACCACTGCCTGCGTAAGCTCATCGTAGGTGCTGCCGCTTTTCCGGTACTCCGAGCGGATGCCCCAGAGCTTCCACGCAGAGAACAGGAAGAGACCGGCAAAGACCACCGTCAGGACAGGGATCAGTATGTTCTTTTTTTTCATGGCTGCTCCTTTGGTTCCGCGAGGCGGGAAAAAACAACGGTTCCCGTTCGCGCCGAGACAAAGCGGACACAGCCGTCCTCCACCGTGCAGGGGACGGATTCTGCGCCTTCCTCGTCCAGAAAACTGACCGTAACGTTCTCGCCGGCGCTGACGGGCAGCTTTACGGTATACTCCACCGCGCCGTCGGAAGCAAACGGCTCGCCGTCACGGCTCATGGCCAGATGCCAGATCGCCAGAAGCGCCCCGCCGTTTCCGGCCTTCTCCCAGCGCTGATAGTCACTGTAAACCGCCTCGCCCAGATAGAGCTGCGCTCGCATGGGCAGGTCACCCACGGCCGTGCAGAGGCCGGTGCCGTCCCGCAGGGTGCGGACATGGGGGTTTTCGGGCAGGGAACAATAGCCCAGGATCAGCTCCTCATCGCCGACCTCGCCATCGGACCCGAAGCTGTAGCTATGGTAGG
>JAGHSH010000218.1 GCA_018065965.1 Candidatus Apopatocola equi | reverse complement strand
CCTCCCGCACCAGGCATTCGATGCAGTCGGCGGCGCGCTCGGCGGCGGCGGCAAAGGCCTCTGCGTCCTCGTTGCGCATCACGCCCAGCACCCAGTCCGGCATGGCGTAGTCGGGGTGCGGAGGGGCGCCCACCCCCAGCCGCAGCCGGGGGAATTTGTCGGTGCCCAGCTGCGCAATGATGCTGCGCAGTCCGTTGTGACCTCCCGCAGAGCCGGAGGCGCGCAGACGGATCCGTCCGGGCACAAGGGCGATCTCATCACTGACCACCAGAACGTGGTCGGCAGGAACCTTGTAAAAGTCGGCCATGGGGCGAACAGCCTCGCCGGAAAGGTTCATGTAGGTCTGGGGCTTCATCAGCAGCACGCTCGTACCGTTGAGAGTGACCTTGGCGGTAAGCGCCCGGTTTTTCAGCCGGTTGACGCTGACGCCCAGCCGCTTTTCCAGCACATCGCAGACCATGAAGCCCGCATTATGCCGGGTACCGTTGTACTGCAGACCGGGATTGCCCAGAAACACGACGATCCAGCTGACGGCCCCGCCCGAAGAGGAAAAGAGCGCCATCAGGGAAAGAGGTGGAAGATGGACTGCTCGTCGTGGATGCACTGAATGGCGGTGGCGAACATATCTGCCAGCGTGACGTACTGGATCTTGTCGCTGCTCTGGGTGGCAGAGCCGGGCATGGAATCGGTGAAGAGGATCTTCTTGATGCAGCTGCCGTTGATGTTGTCATAGGCCTTGCCGGAGAGCACGCCGTGGGAAGCGCAGGCATAGACCTCCTTGGCCTTGCCGATCTTCATCAGCGCCTCGGCGGCGTGGCAGAGGGAACCGGCGGTATCGACCATGTCGTCGAGCAGGATGCAGGTCTTGCCTTCCACGTTGCCGATGAGGTTCATGACCTCGCTCTGGTTGGCGACCTCGCGGCGCTTGTCCACGATGGCCAGATTCACATCCAGCTTCATGGCGAAGGCACGGGCGCGGGCCACGCTGCCCACGTCGGGGGAGCCGACCATCACATCGGGATAGCTCTTGCCGAACATGGAGAGGTATTCGTTCACAAAGAGCGGGGAACCGCGCATATTGTCCACGGGAATATCGAAGAAGCCCTGAATCTGGTCGGCGTGCAGGTCCATGGTGAGAACGCGGTCAGCACCGGCAATAGTGATCAGGTTGGCGACCAGCTTGGCGGAAATGGGATCGCGGCTCTTGGCCTTACGGTCCTGACAGGCGTGGCCGAAGTAGGGGATCACGGCGGTGATGCGGCTGGCGCTGGCACGGCGGACAGCGGCGATCATCACAAGCAGCTCCATGAGGTTATCGTTCACGGGACGGCAGGTGGACTGGATGATAAACACGTCGGCGCCGCGAACGGGCTCGTAAATGGAAACGGAGCACTCACCGTCGGCGAAGTGCTTGATCTCCGCGTCGATGGGCTTGACGCCCAGCTTGGCACTGATGGCCTTGGCCAGCTCAGGTACGGCGCTGCCGTAGAGAATCTTCAGATTGCTACTCACTTTTTGCTACCTTTCTTCTTTCTCATATTCTCTCTGTTGAAGCTATGGGTCTGAAACCCATACATATCCTTATACACTATACCATATATTCGGGAAAAGAAAAGGGGCAAATGAAAAAAACTTGTCTTTACAAAAAAGAAAAAATTGGGTATAATATCCCGCATAATCGCGGTCGTATGCGCTGCGGTCTTTCATCTGTCAATAATAAGATTGCGTATAGAAGGAACGATCACTCATGCTTGAATTTGAAGAGTATAAGATTAAGCTGAATAACCTCAAGCCCACGCTGGAGCAGCTCGGCGCGGCGCTGAAGCTGGACGAGGCCAGACGGGAGGCCGCCGGTCTGGAGGCTGAGAGCGCTCAGCCCGAATTCTGGAACGATGTGCAGAAATCCCAGAAGACCCAGCAGCGCCTCAAGCAGCTGCAGAACAAGATCGAGGGCTATCAGAAGCTCTGCTCCGCCTGGGATGACCTCTACACCCTCTGCGAGATGGCTCTGGAGGAGGACGACGAGAGCATGCTCGAGGAGCTGGTGAGCGACTTTGCCGCCTTCAGCGAGAAGCTGGAGTCCACCCGCCTCTCCACCCTGCTCACCGGCGAATATGACGCCAACAACTGCATCCTCACCCTCCATCCCGGCGCAGGCGGCACCGAGGCCCAGGACTGGGCGCAGATGCTCTACCGTATGTATACCCGCTGGACGGAGCGCCACGGCTACAAGTATACCCTCATGGACTGGCAGGACGGCGACGAGGCCGGCATCAAGTCCGCTACCATCAAGATCGAGGGCGAGAACGCCTACGGCTTCCTCAAGAGCGAGAACGGCGTTCACCGTCTTGTGCGTATTTCTCCCTTTGATGCCTCCGGCCGCCGGCAGACCAGCTTCACCGCCGTGGAGGTCATGCCCGAGATCGCCGATGACAACACCATCGAGCTCCGGGAGGATGACTATGAGATGCAGGTCTACCGTTCCTCCGGCGCAGGCGGCCAGAAGGTCAACAAGACAAGCTCCGCCGTCCGTCTGATCCACAAGGCCACCGGCATCGTGGTCTCCTCTCAGGTGGAACGCTCTCACTTCCAGAATCTGGAAAACTGCAAGGAAATGCTCCGCGCCAAGCTGGCGGAGATCAAGGAGCGGGAGCATCTGGAAAAGGTCAGCGATATCAAGGGTGTGCAGATGAAGATCGACTTCGGCTCTGCCATCCGCTCCTATGTGTTCATGCCCTATACGCTGGCCAAGGACGCCCGCACCGGCTATGAAAACGGCAACATTCAGAACGTCATGGACGGCGATATCGACGGCTTCATCAACGCCTTCCTGGCCATGAAGGCGGAAAAGTAAAGAGCAAAAGTTCAGCACACGGGTTCCCTGTAAGATTCATTCTTGCAGGGAACCCGTTTTTTCGTGATTTCAGCCGCCCCACGCGGTGGGGGACGGAGTTCAGCCCCCCTCATTCCCTTTCCCGGCAGAAAGAGAATGAGCGCCGCTGGGCGGTGGAGAAGAGAACAGAGGCTCGGCGGCGAAATGCCGCTATTCGTGAAGAAAGAGGGAAGTTTTTTTCATGTTTTTTCCCACAGCATCGCATTCTATCTGTACTTCATGGGAAGACTTTTTCGCACAAAAAGAAAGAAAAGCGGAGCTTTTGCACAAAATATATCCCCCCACCCAGCTTGTGTGCATCGGGAGAGAATGGTATAGTCACGAAAAAAGGAGGCGATCGGATGACGGAAAATGCATACGGCCATGAGCATTCCCATGAACATTCCCACGGGCATTCCCACGGACACACCCACACCAATACCAAGGCCGTTCAGAACCGTCTGGCCAAGGCAGCGGGCCAGCTGGATCGCGTCTCCGCCATGGTCGGGCGGGACGAGGACTGCTCAGATGTGCTGCAGCAGCTCTCTGCTGTGATCGGCGCTCTCCGCTCCGCCGGCAGACTGATCATGCGGGATCATCTGGAGCACTGCCTGTCCGAAGCGGTGGAGGAGGGGAATATGGACTCCGTTAATCGCTTCCGGGAAGCCATAGAGCTGTTTATGAAATAATCATACATTCCACGAAAATAAAATATTGCCATGCATTTTTGTACAGTTTTTCATCCCCCCACAGGGGTTTTTATGCCCTGTTTCGGATGCTATAATGCTTCTTGAAATGGGGAGTGAACTGTGATTCAAAAAGCTAAAGAGCGCACCGTGCTGACGGTGCTTTTGCTGTCGGTCATCTGCATGAGTTTTGTTTGCCTGATGATCGGCTCATCTCATATGACGGTAAGAGAATGCATAGCTGCGCTGCGGGGTACAGGCAGTGCCTCCCAGATCCGCATCCTGCGTTCCATCCGTCTGCCCCGGGTGCTGGCTGCGCTCATCGCCGGGGCGGGACTGTCGGTTTCCGGCCTGCTGATGCAGACGGCGCTGGACAATCCCATGGCCTCCCCCTCCACGCTGGGCGTGTCTAACGCGGCGGTGTTCGGAGCCAACCTTTCCATCATCGCCTTTGCGGGCGGCTATCTTTCCACCGGGCACAATGTGCAGAACTATGCCACCGGCGCTTCCCCCTATGCCACCTCGCTGCTGGCCTTTGCCTTTGCGGCGCTGTCGATCCTGCTAATCCTCGGCCTCTGCCGCCTCAAGAGCTTCAGCCCCTCGGTGGTGGTGCTCTCCGGCATCGCCATGGGCAGTGTCTGGACGGCGGCCACCACACTGCTGCAGTTTTATGCCACGGATGTGGGACTGTCGGCGGCAGTGATCTGGTCCTTCGGCGATCTGGGACGGGCCACCTATAAGACCGATGCCATCATGCTGGCCGTGACCGGACTGGGGCTGCTGGTGTTCACCCGCCTTCGCTGGCAGTGCAACGCCCTTCTCAGCGGCGACGCCACGGCCCGCAGCATGGGCGTGAGCGTGGATCGGCTCCGCTTCCTCTGCCTGCTGCTTTCCTCGCTCATCACGGCGGTGATCGTGTCTTTTCTCGGCATCATCGGCTTTGTGGGCATCATCTGCCCCCATCTGGTGAAAAAACTGCTGGGCGAGGATCATCGCATCACCCTGCCGCTTTCGGCTCTCAGCGGTTCTCTTCTTCTGCTGCTCTCCGACACGCTCTCGCGCAGCATGGGCAACGGCTCTGCGCTGCCCGTGGGCGCAGTCACCAGCCTGTTGGGTGCGCCGTTCTTTGTGGGCATCCTGCTGGGCAGAAAGGGGGAGTGAGCCGTGCTTCAAATCGAAAATCTGCATTTTTCCTATTCCAGACGCGGCCGTGAGGTGCTGCAGGGGCTGGATCTCGAGCTGGAAGAGGGAAAAGTCGGCATCCTGCTGGGCAAAAACGGCTGCGGCAAGACCACACTCTTCAAAACCCTGCTGGGCATAGAAAAGGCGTCTGCAGGCTGTGTGCGCTTTGGCGGAGAGGAGCTGACGCGGCTCTCGCCCCGGGAGCGGGCCCGGCTGGTGGCGTATGTACCCCAGCACATCCACTTCGGCAACCTGACTGTTTATGATTCCATCCTGCTGGGGCGCGTGTCCTATTTCGGCTCCCGCGCCGGGGAGGCGGACAGGCAGGCGGTGGATGCCATCATCGCCGAGATGGGGCTTGAGTCCTTTGCCGAACGGAACGCCGAGGAGCTCTCCGGCGGCGAGAAGCAAAAGATCGCCATTGCCCGGGCGCTGGCACAGGAGCCCAGACTCCTGATCTTTGACGAACCCACCGGCAATCTGGACATGGCCAACGAGCAGCTCATCATCCGGGAGGCTCGCCGCCTTGCCGAAAGCCGGGGCATCACTATTCTCAGCTCTCTCCACGATCTCAATCAGGCGCTGGCCATGGGCGACCGCTTTTACCTCATGAGCGGCGGCGTGATCCGCCATGCCGGCGGCAGCGAGATCCTTACTCCCGAGCATATCCGTGAAATCTTTGACATAGACATTCGCATCCTTGAAATTGACGGAGAAAAAATCATTATCGGAGGAAAACAACATGAAACTGCGTAAACTGGTCTCTTTGGGTCTTGCCCTGACACTCACCCTGGGGCTTGCCGCCTGCGGCGGCGCAAAGCAGGAAGAAAAGCCTGCCGAAGCGGAGATTCCCACCGAGCCCGCCCCTGTGGAAGAGGTGCTTTCCGAGCTGACTCTCAGCGATAT
>JAGHSH010000094.1 GCA_018065965.1 Candidatus Apopatocola equi | reverse complement strand
TCCTCTCTGCCGAGAAAGAGAATGAGGGGGGCTGCTTCCGTTCCCCACGCTGTGGGTGGAAACCGCCTCATTTTTTCCTACTATATTAAATATATTTCTTGAAAAAATCCCAGAGATGTGGTATAATGCGGGTATATAATGACTATTTGTTCCCATAGAGAAAAAGGAGGGGAAAAAGTGAATTCCTTGCAGGAGATCTGGGAGGCTGTACTCTCGCTGATGGCGCAGGATATCAACCCGACGGCACTGAATACATGGTTCGGCGATGCGCATCCGGTGGAGTTTGAAAACGGGAGACTGGTGCTGCACACCCCCTCGGACTTTAAGAAAAATATCATTGTAGAGCGTTATGCGGACATCCTCCGCAAGGCCCTGCGGGAGCTCTTCGCCGGTGACATTCAGATCATGGTGCTGGCCGGTGACGAGATCGCCACCTACCGGGAGATGAAGCCCGACGATCCTCTCCGGGTGGTGGTGGGGGATTACACCTTTGAAAATTTCGTGGTCGGCTCCTCCAACCGCTTTGCCCACGCGGCGGCGCAGGCCGTCAGCAAGAATCCGGGCAGCGTGTATAATCCTCTGCTCATCTACGGCAATTCCGGTCTGGGCAAAACCCACCTGCTGCTGGCCATCGGTCAGTATGTCCACCAGACCAGCCCCAACAAGCACATTACCTATATCAAGGGCGACGCCTTCACCAACGAAATGGTACAGGCGCTGGGCAACGGCGCCATGGATCAGTTTCGGGATAAATACCGCAACTCTGATCTGCTGCTCATGGACGATATTCAGTTCATCGCCGGCAAGAAGCAGACTCAGGAGGAATTCTTCCACACCTTCAATGCGCTCTATGAATCCGGCAAGCAGATCGTGCTGACCTCCGACCGGCCTCCCATGGAGATGAAAATTCTGGAGGATCGGCTCCGCACCCGGCTGGAGGGCGGTCTGATGGCCGATGTGGAACCCCCCGATCTGGAAACCCGCATGGCCATCGTGAAAAACAAGGCCACCATTCTGGGTCTGGTCATGCCCGACAGCGTGGCGGAGTATATCTCCGAGAACATCACCACCGATGTGCGCAAGCTGGAGGGCGTGGTCAAGAAGCTCACCGCCTACAAGGAGATCCTGGAGGCGGAGATCAACGTGGATTCCGCCCGGCGCGCCATTGCCGACGTGACCCGCAGCGGCCCCTTTGTGCCCACCCCGGAGATCATCATTGAGGAGGTCGCCCGCTATTACGGCCTCTCCACCGACGCCATCCGCGGTCAGAGCCGCGCCAAGGATCTCTCCAGTCCCCGGCAGATCTCCATGTACCTCTGCCGCAACCTGACCAACCTGCCCCTGCAGGACATCGGCAGGGAGTTCAGCGGCCGCAACCACGCCACGGTCATTTCGTCCATCCGCAAGGTGGAGGACATGATGCGCGCCGGTACGGAAATGAATAATATCATCCGCGATATTACCGCCAATATTACAAGCAGGGCTTAAAAAACGACTTATCCGATTTTTCAACTTGCGAATGTTGAAAACTCTGTTGAAACTGTGGAAAACTTTTACTGTTTTTATTCCCGACAAACTCTGTGGAAAACCGTGCGTTTTTTCCACAGTTTTTCCGACAGGGAAAAGTGAGTGTTTTTCTGCACTTTCGCGGCTTTTCCACAAAAAAATCCTCTACTGCTGTTAATTCTGAGAATATCTATCTTTCTTCTTTCTGAGAGGGGACACGAAAATGAAATTTCAATGCGAGAAATACGTTCTGGATGCTGCCGTGAGCACCGCCTCCCGCGCCGCCGCAGCCAAAAGCCCCCAGCCCGCTCTGGAGGGTCTGCTGCTGGAGGCCAGTCTGGAGGGCGGCGTGCGCATCACGGGCTACGATCTGAAAAAGGGCATCTATACCGATATCCCCGCCGATGTGAGCAAGGCCGGCAGCATCGTCCTGCCCGCCAAGATGTTCGGCGAGATCGTCCGCAAGCTCCCGGACGGCTTCGTGACCGTGGTCTCCGACGATCACTTCAAGACCCACATCAACTGCGGCAAGGCCGACTATGACATCATGGGCAGCGACAGCGAGGATTACCCCGCCCTGCCCGACATGGACGAGCACACCACGGACATCGTGCTCCGGCAGGAGGTGCTGGGCCGCATGGTGCGGGAGACCGCCTTTGCCGTGTCCGACAACGAGTCCCGCCCCATCTACACCGGCGAGCTGCTGGAGTGTGCCGAAGGGCGGCTGACCATGGTGGCGCTGGACGGCTACCGTCTGGCTCTGCGCCGGGAGAATGTGGAGAGCTGCAGCGCCGAGAGCGTTACCGTGATCATCCCCGGCACGGCTCTCTCCGATGTGGAAAAGCTCTGCACCGATGAGGAGGACACCGTCCGTCTGTCCGTAGGCATGAAGCATGTCTGCTTCCGGCTCAACAATACCACCCTTCTCTCCCGGAAGCTGGAGGGTGAGTTCCTGAACTACCGCAAGACCGTTCCCACGGAGTTCGCCATTTCGCTCAAGGGCGCACGCACCGAGCTGATCCGCTGCGCCGACCGCGTGAGTCTGATCATTGACGACCGCACCAAGAACCCCCTCCGCTGCCAGTTCGGCAACGGCAACCTGAATATCTCCTCCGCCACGCCTCTGGGCCGTGCCGAGGACAACTGCCCCCTGGAGGGCGACGGCAAGGACACCGTGGTGGGCTTTAACAACAGCTACCTGCTGCAGGCCCTGAAGGCCGCCCCGGCGGATTCCCTGCTCATCAACATCAACAACGGCACCAGCCCCTGCGTGCTGCAGAGCGCCGACGGGAACGACAGCTTTGTTTACATGATCCTGCCTGTCCGTCTGCGCAGCGGCGAATAATGCGCGTTCTTTCGCTGGAGACCGAGGGCTTCCGTATGCTCTCGCCCGCCCGCGTGGAGCTGGGAGAGGGCGTGAACGTGATCTGCGGCGAGAATGCCCAGGGAAAGACCACGCTGCTGGAGGCTGTCTTTCTGCTGACTCTCTCCCGGAGCTTCCGTGCCCGGACGGATCGGGAGCTCATCGCCTTCGGCGCGGAGCGGGCCTTCGTCACCGGCACGGTGGAGGCCGCAGGCCGGGAGCGGACCGTGGAGCTCTGCTTTGAAAAGGGAAAGCGCCGCAGCGTGAAGGTCAACCGGGTGAAAAAGAGCGCGGCGGAGGTCTCCGACTGCCTGAAGGCAGTGCTCTTCTGCCCCGAGGATCTGCAGCTGCTGCGTGCAGGCGGCGCGGAGCACCGGCGGATGATGGACACCGCCATCTCCCAGCTGCGCCCCGGCTACCGGAAGCTGCTGAGCAGCTACAACACCATTTACGAAAATAAAAGCGCCATTCTCAAAAACTGGCGGGAGGACGGAAGTCTGCTGGAGGTGCTCGACGAGTTCAACGAGGGACTCTGCCGCTACGCCGCCCGCATCTGCCGCTACCGCGCCGCCTTCGTCCGGCGGCTGAGCGAATACGCCGCCCCCATCCAGCGGGAATTCTCCGGCGGACGGGAGGAGCTGGCGCTGCATTATAAGACTGTGAGCACCGTGGAGGATCCTCTGGCTGAGGAGGCTGAGATCTATGAGCAGATCTCCCGCCGTATGCGGGAGCTGCGGAGCGCGGAGCTGGAGAGCGGCTCCTGTCTGGTGGGGATCCACAAGGATGACATGGACATCACGCTCAACGGCCTTTCCGCCAAAAGCTATGCCTCTCAGGGGCAGACCCGCACGGCGGCGCTTTCCATGAAGCTGGCCGAGCGGGAGCTTTTCCGCGCGGACACCGGGGAGCAGCCGGTGCTGCTGCTGGACGATGTGCTCTCGGAGCTGGACGCGGCCCGGCAGGAATTCGTGCTCAACCGCATCCCGGAGGGACAGATCCTCATCACCTGCTGTGACGAGGGGAGCACCCGGCGGCTCACCGGCGGCAGGCTTCTGCGGATCGCCGAAGGGAGCGTGCTGTGATGTATCTGCATCTGGGCGGCGACACCGTTGTGGAATGCGGGGACATTGTGGGGATCTTCGATCTGGACAACACCACTGCCTCCCTGCACACCCGGCGTCTGCTCTCCCGCGCACAGAAGAACGGGGCGGTCATTGCCGCCACCGACGATATCCCCCGCAGCGTGGTGCTCTGCACCGCCGGGGGGCAGGAGCGGGTCTATCTCTCGCTGCTGAGCACCGCGGCGCTGCTTCGGCGGCTGGACGAGGAGCCGTGGAAATAAGAAAACCGATCCCCTCCCGCAGAAGAAGGGAAGCGTAATTAAGGAGTAGAAATGTCTGAAATCGAAACCAGAGTACAGGAAAATTACGACGCCAGCAAAATTCAGGTGCTGGAGGGGCTGGAGGCCGTTCGGATGCGGCCCGGCATGTATATCGGCTCCACCAGTCTGAGCGGCCTTCACCATCTGGTCTATGAGATCGTGGACAATGCCATCGACGAGGCGCTGGCGGGCTACTGCGACCGCATCTGCGTGACCATCGAGCCCGGCGACGTGATCCGCGTGCTGGACAACGGCCGCGGCATCCCTGTGGACATCCAGCCCCAGACCGGCAAGCCGGCGCTGGAGGTGGTCTATACGGTGCTGCACGCAGGCGGCAAGTTCGGCAACGGCGGCTATAAGGTCTCCGGCGGTCTGCACGGCGTGGGCGCCAGCGTGGTCAACGCCCTGAGCGAGTGGACGGAGGTACGGGTACACAAAAACGGACAGATCTACCAGATGCGCTTCTCCCGGGGGCATGTGACGCAGGAGATGACCGTGGTGGGCGAGACTGACCATACCGGCACCGAGGTACGCTTCAAGCCCGACCCGGAGATGTTCGAGGACACGGTGTTCCATTACGACACTCTCTTCACCCGTATGCGCGAGCAGGCCTTCCTGAACGCGGGACTGCGCATCTCCACCGAGGATCTGCGCGGCGAGGAGCGCATCTATGACGAGATGTGCTACGAGGGCGGCATCCGGGAATTCGTGGAGCTGCTCAACAAAAACAAGACCTCCGTGTCCGGCGCACCCATCTATATGGAGGGCAGCCGGGACGGCTCCACCGCCGAGGTGGCCATGCAGTGGAACGACGGCTACAGCGAGCTGCTGGTCTCTTTCGCCAATAACATCCACACCCCCGAGGGCGGCATGCATGAGACCGGCTTCAAGACGGCTCTCACCTATGTGCTCAATGCCTACGGCAAGGAGAAGAAGCTGCTCAAGGACGAGGACAATATCTCCGGCGACGATGTGCGCGAGGGCATCACCGCCGTGATCTCCGTGAAGCTGGAGAATCCCCAGTTCGAGGGACAGACCAAGGCCAAGCTGGGCAACAGCGAGATCCGCACGTTGGTGGATTCCATGGTCAAGGATCGCTTCATGCTCTTCCTGGAGGAGAATCCCGCCGCGGGCAAGGCCATTATCGAAAAGGCGCTCATGGCCTCCAAGGCCCGGGAGGCCGCCCGGAAGGCCCGCGAAAAGGTGCGGCGCAAGACCGGACTGGAATCCGGTCAGATGCCCGATAAGCTGCAGGACTGCAACGAGCGCGACCCGGCGCTCTGCGAAATTTATATCGTCGAGGGCGACAGCGCTGCAGGCTCTGCCATTCAGGGCCGCGACAGCCGCTTCCAGGCCATTCTGGCCATGTGGGGCAAGATGCTCAACGTGGAGAAGGCCCGGACGGACAAGATCGTGGGCAACGACAAGCTCTATCCGCTGATCCTTGCGCTGGGCTCCGGCATCGGCGAGGACTTCAACATGGACAAGCTCCGCTACCACAAGATCATCATCATGGCCGATGCCGATGTGGACGGCTCCCATATCCGCACGCTGATGCTGACCTTCTTCTTCCGCTATATGCGTCCCCTCATCGAAAACGGCTTTGTTTACTCCGCTGTGCCGCCCCTCTATAAGCTCACCCGGGGCAAGACCACCCGCGTGGCCTACAGCGACGAGGAGCGCGATGCGATCTCTGCGGCCATGCGCGCCGACAATCCCAATGCGAAGGTGGATATCAGCCGCTTCAAGGGTCTGGGCGAGATGGACCCGGAGGAGCTGTGGGAGACCACCATGGATCCCGAACGGCGCACC
>JAGHSH010000279.1 GCA_018065965.1 Candidatus Apopatocola equi | reverse complement strand
TCACGCTGCTCTCCGGCCGGGCACACCTGAAGCCCACAGAGGGCGGAGATTTCCGGCAGGCCACCTACAGGGCCGGGCGGCAGGGTCTGATGCAGGCTGAGAGCGTGCTGCTGGAGCCCTATTACAGCTTCAGGCTGGAGATCCCGGCAGAAAATCTAGGTCGGGCACTCAGCGACATCCGGCTCATGGGCGGCGAGCACGGCAGCGCCGAACCGCTGGGGGATCGCATGGTGCTCACAGGCACAGGCCCGGTGGCCACCATGTCCGGCTATCTCACGGAGGTGCTGGCCTATACCCACGGCCGCGGCCGCTTTGCCTGCTATCCCGACGGCTACCGTCCCTGCCGGAACGCCGAGGCCGTGATCGCCCGCCGGGGCTATGACCCGGAGGCCGACCTTGAGCACACGCCGGACAGCGTTTTCTGCGCCCACGGAGCAGGCTTCAACGTAAAGTGGAATCAGGTCACTGAGTATATGCATCTGGAGTCCGCTCTCAGAACACCCCGGAACGAGGAGGGCACCGTGCCCACCGTCCGGCGCGCCATCAACACCAACATCGACGAGCGGGAGCTGGAGGCCATCATGAGCCGCGAGTTCGGGCCCATCCGCCGCAGCGTCTATTCCGCGCCCACGGTGCGCAGCGCACCGGCGGAGGAGGAACGGCGCTTCCGCCGGAAGGAGACGCTTCTGGTGGACGGCTACAATGTCATCTTCGCCTGGGACGAGCTGAAGAAGCTGGCTGCCGACGATCTGGATCTGGCCCGGGGACAGCTCCTTGAATATCTGGTCAACTACCACGCTTATACCCATAATGATGTAGTTCTCATTTTTGACGCTTACCGTGTCAGCGGCGGAAGAGGCGAGCGGAGCGAGGAGAGCGGCGTGCGCATCGCCTATACCAAAGAGGGTGAGAGCGCAGATCTCTATATCCAGCAGCTCTCCCATGAGATCGGCCGCAACGAGCAGGTGCGGGTGGTGACCTCCGATTCCCTCATCCGGCTCTCCGCCCTGCGCTCCGGGGTGCTGCGCTGCAGCTCGCAGGAATTCATCAACGAGCTCCGGGACGTGCAGAAGCTCATCCGGCAGCATTTATAAGAGAGAATGTGTATGTAATCAGTCACATTTTTCATAGTATGTGCGAATCTGACAAAATACAATTCTTCTTTTTATGCAAAAATGATATATCATTTTCCTGTTGATTTACGGCATTCGCGCTGTTATAATTATTTGGTATTTTTATAGTGAAAGAAGGATAAACTCTCAAATGGACGAATCAAAACGCATGAGGGGCAATCTGACTGAGGGTCCGATTGCCAAAAAGCTGCTGCTCTTTGCTCTGCCCATCATTATCGGCAACATGGTTCAGCAGCTCTACAACGTGGTGGATACCATCGTTGTAGGTAACTTTGTCTGCAGTGATGCTCTGGCCGCCGTTTCCGTGAGCTTCCCTGTTATGATGCTCTTCAACTCCCTGTTCATGGGTCTGTCCATGGGCTCCAACATCATCATCGCCCAGTACCGCGGCGCCGGTGACCGTGAAAAGCTCGAGCGGGCGCTGAACAACACCGCCTCCATCACCGTCATCATGGGTGGGCTCATCACCATCGTGGGTCTGGTCTTCAGCCGTCAGATCCTTGAGCTGCTCAACACCCCCGCCAACATCATCGACGACTCCACTGCCTACCTGCGGATCGTCTTCGGCGGCACGCTGGGCAACATGATGTACAACACCTGCAACGGTATTGCCCGCGGCATGGGCGATTCCAAGTGGCCTCTCTACACGCTGATCGTTTCCAGCGTGATCAACATCGTTCTCGACCTGCTCTTCGTCATTGAGTTCAACATGGGCGTTGCCGGTGTTGCCTGGGCTACCCTCATTGCCCACATCCTCTCCGGCCTGATCATGCTCGTCCGGATCGCCAAGGGCAAGTACGGCGCCCGCGTCACCCTCAGCGGCATGCTGCACATGGACTGGAATCTGGTCGGTGTCGTGGTCAAGCTGGGTCTTCCCTCCGCCGTGCAGAACGTGGCCATGTCTCTGGGCACCACCATTATGCAGAGCTTCTCCAACCAGTTCGGCTCCGACTATCTGGCTGCCCACGCCGTTGTCCAGAAGGCTGACGGCTTCGCCATGATGCCCATGATGGGTCTTGGCATGGCCGTGACCACCTTCGTCGGTCAGAACATCGGTGCAGGCAACACCGAGCGCGCCAAGAAGGGCACTAACTCTGCTGCTGCCATCTGCGCCGGTATCGGCGGCGTTGTTGCCATCATTCTCTACTTCTTCGGCATTTACATCATGCGCGCCTTCACCTCCAACGAGGCAGTTCTGGTGATGGGCGAGCGCGGACTGAAGTTCCTGGCCTTCTTCTATGTTTTCATCGGCATCAACAACTGCATGGGCGGCGCCTGCCGCGGCGCCGGCGCCACGGTCGTTCCCGCCGCTCTGTCCATGGTCGGTACCTTCATCCGCATTCCTCTTGCCTACTTCCTGGCCGTTCAGCCTCTGAACAGCTTCATCGAGGCCGCCGTTGCCGCCGGCCAGACGCTGGAGGCTGCCACCACCGCCGGTGTTGCCGAGAACTACATGGGCCTGTTCTACACGCAGGGTCTCTCCATGGTCATCGGCGCGGCGCTGATGTTCATCTACTACAAGTGGGGCAACTGGCACACCAAGGGCGTTACCGCCCGCATGAACGCCGGCCGCGCTCCCGCTCCCAAGGCTTCCGAGGAATAAATCTTTCCCCCATAAAAAAACCGCCCCACGGGCGGTTTTTTTATGCTATACTCAAAGAAAAAACAACAGAGGAGACCCGGAGACCTATGACGAACGAGCAGACTGAGCTTTTCCGCCGCATGGACGATCTCGCGGAGCGCTGCGCGAAAAAGGGCTGCGTGACGAACGGGAGCTTTCTGACGCCTGCCGAGCAGCTGTGGCTCAGGAGCTTTCGCCTGAGCGATGAAGTGCGTCTGGTGCTGGCGGGCGGCGGGACGGAAAATGAGCGCCGCTGCCCCTTCTTCCTGCCCTGGTACGCGGAGGATGAAAGTGAGGCGGTAAATGAGGTCATACGCGCTGTCCATATCAAAAGCTATTTCGGCACGGCGGGGCACCGGGACTATCTGGGGGCGATCCTTGCTCTCGGCATCCGCCGGGAATGGCTGGGGGATATTCAGGTCGTCGGCGAGGACTGCTGGGTGTTCTGCCTTGCTTCCGTGGAAAGCACGCTGCTGCGGGAGCTGGAAAAGGTCGGGCGCGTGAGCGTAAAGTGCGAGAGCGTGCCCCTCTCAGCGGTGCCGGAGCCGAAGATCGAGACGAAGGAGCTGCACTTTACGGTGAAATCGCTGCGGGCGGACGCGGTGACCGGGGAGCTGTTTTCCCTCTCCCGCACGGCAGCCGCGGAGAAGATCCGCCTCGGTGAGCTGAGTCTGAACTACAGTGTCTGCACCCGGGTGGATGCGGAGATCCGCGAGGGCGACATTCTCTCTCTCCGGGGACACGGCAAGGGCT
>JAGHSH010000165.1 GCA_018065965.1 Candidatus Apopatocola equi | reverse complement strand
CCTTTTTCCCCTCCTACGGTGCTGAGCAGCGCGGCGGTACCGCCAACTGCTATGTGGTCATCTCCGATGAGGAGATCGGCGCGCCTGTTTTTACCAATATGGACGATCTGATCGTGATGAACGAGCCCTCTCTGGACAAGTTTCTCCCCCGGCTGAAGAAGGGCGGCAGGCTCTTTGTGAACAGCTCTATCGTAAAGTCTGAGATTGGGCGGGATGACATCACCGTGGTGAAAGCGCCCGTCACCGACATGGCGCTGGAGCTGGGCAGCGGCAAGGTGCTGAATGTGCTGATGCTGGGCGTTTATGTGGGCTACACCGCCGTGCTGGATGAGAAACTGGTGTGGAATCTGGTGGAGCACAAGCTGGGCAGCAAGGTGGAGCTGCTGGAAATGAACCGCAGCGCCTTTGAACAGGGTCTGAAGCTGGGAAAGGAAGTCAGAGAATGACCTATACGAATTTTGCAGAGCTGGTTTCCGCCGTGAAGGCTCTGCCCGAGAGGAAGCGCATGGCGCTGGCTGCGGCAGAGGACGAGCACAGCCTGCAGGCCGCTCTCAACGCCCGGAGGGAGGGCGTTGCCCGTCCCATTCTGGTGGGCAACAAGGCCGAGATCCTGCGCATTCTCGCCGAGCTGGGCGAGAGCGTCCCCGAGGAGGACATCTATGACGCCGAGGACGGCAGAGCCGCCTGTGAAAAGGCCGTAGCTCTCGTGCGCGAGGGTAAGGCAGACTTCCTCATGAAGGGCAAGATCGATACCTCCGTGCTGCTCAAAGCCGTGGTCAACAAGGAAAACGGTCTGGGCACCGGTCGGCTCATGAGCCATTTCACCATGTTCGAGATCCCCACCTATCACAAGCTGCTTACCCCCGTGGACGGCGGCATGGTCACCTATCCCACTCTGGAGCAGGAAAAGGAGATCATCGAAAACACCGTTGACACGCTTCTTGCCCTCGGCTATGACTGCCCCAAGGTGGGCGTGCGGGCCTGCGTGGAGAAGGTCAATCCCAAGATGCCCGAGACCGTGGAGGCTGCGGAGCTTGCCGCCATGAACGCCCGGGGGGAGATCCGAAACTGCATCGTGGAGGGCCCCATTTCCTATGACTGCGCCGTCAGTAAGGAAATCGCCGACTACAAGGGGCTTGCCTCCGAAGTCGCCGGGGATGCGGATGTGCTGGTGGCTCCCAATATCCATGCGGGCAACATCATGGGCAAGATGCTCACCGTGACCTGCGGAGCAAAAATGGCCGGCTTCATCGTGGGCGCCCGCTGCCCCATCGTGATGGTGTCCCGGGGCAGCTCTGCCGAAGAAAAGTATCTCTCCATCGTAGTGGCTACCGCAGCAGCGGCACGGGGGAAGCAGGCATGAACGAGAGGATTCTGGTCATCAATCCCGGTTCCACTTCCACCAAGCTGGCTCTTTTTGTGGAGGACAGGCAGGAGTGGAAGGAGTCCATTTCCCACACGGCCGCAGAGCTTTCGCGCTTCCCCACCATCAACGATCAGTTGGAATTCCGCCGGGATCTGGTACTCGCCGCGCTGGAGGAGCACAACGAGCCTCTGAGCGGACTGGCCGCCGTCGTGTCCCGGGGCGGGAACCTGCCCCCGGTGCATACGGGCGCTTATCTGGTGGATGAGTACCTCTGCGAGGCCCTGCGGGACCGTCCGGTGGATCAGCATGCCGCCAACATCGGCGCGGCCATTGCCCTGCAGCTGGCGGAAAAGGCCGGCGTCCACGCCTACATCTACGATGCTCTCACCGTGGACGAAATGGATCCGGTCAACACCGTCACGGGACTGCGGGGCGTGCGCCGTCCCGCCCGGGGTCACAATCTGAACACCCGCGCCGCAGCTCTCCATTACTGCGCGGAGAACGGGAAGGATTACAACTCTTCTACCGTCATCGTGGCCCATCTGGGCGGCGGCATCACCGTGAATCTCCACAAAAACGGCCGTATGTGCGATGTGGTCATGGATGAGGAGGGCCCCTTCTCCCCCGAGCGGGCTGGCGGGCTGCCCGTTTACTCCGTGGTGGATATGTGCTTCAGCGGCGAATATGACAAAAAGAGCCTTATGAAGCATCTCCAGCGCGCAGGCGGACTGCTGGACTGGTTCGGCACCGGTGATCTGCAGGAGCTGGAAGTGCTCATGGACGAGGGCGACGAAGAGGTCGCACTGGTCTATGAGGCCATGGCGCTCAACACCGCCAAGGCCATCGGCAGGCTGGCCGTCACTGCAAAAGGAAGCGTGGACGCCATCGTCCTCACCGGCGGCATGGCCTGCTCCTCCCTCCTCCCCGGCAAGATCGCCGAATACTGCGGCTGGATCGCTCCCGTGGTCATCATCCCCGGAGAAAACGAGATGAACGCCCTTGCAGAGGGCACCCTCCGTGTGCTCCGCGGCGAGGAGACAGCCGATCTTTTCCGCGGCTGAAGCGCTGTTTTGACTGCCTCGGCCCCGCGACCGCGGACCCCCCCGGGCTACGGGTGGATTTTGGCGTTTGTTAAAATACCCGCTTA
>JAGHSH010000149.1 GCA_018065965.1 Candidatus Apopatocola equi | reverse complement strand
GTATGGCCAACTACCCCATCGGCAACAACGGCCAGATGACCTCCGGCAAGGAAGAGGATCATCAGAACGCCATCGTGCACTGGAACAGCGCCAAGCCCCGCGAGATCACCTGGCCCACCCCCTCGGGTGAAGCCCGTCCCGGCTGGCACATCGAGTGCTCCGCCATGAGCTATAAGTATCTGGGCAAGACGCAGGACCTCCACGTCGGCGGCCTGGATCTGAAGTTCCCCCACCATGAGAACGAGATCGCCCAGAGCGAGGGCCGCTTCGGTCAGCCTCTGGCCAACTACTGGATGCACTGCGGCCTTGTGAAGGTCAACGGCGTGAAGATGAGCAAGTCTCTGGGCAACGGCCTCACCATCCGTCAGGCTCTGGAGCAGTACCACCCCGAGGTCATCAAGTGGGTCATCCTCTCGAGCAATTACCGCTCCGACATGAACCTGACCGACGGCATTTTTGAGCAGGCCGAGAAGCATCTCGACAGCTTCAACCGCACTCTCGCCCAGCTGCAGCGGGTGGACGCCGGTCTGGACAAGACCCCCGGCGACTTCGCCCGGGAGATCCGCAAGGGCTTTGAGGAGGCCATGGACGATGACTTCAACACCGCCCGCGTGCTCTCCAACTTCTTTGAGATCGCCCAGCGCATCAATTCCGCGCTGCCCAGCCCCAAAAAGCAGCAGCAGCTCTGCGGCGTCTATGACACGATCCGGGAGTGCTACGGCTGCCTGGCCCTTTTCATCACCGACCATCAGGAATTTATCGATTCTCTGCAGAAAAAGTATTATGAGCTCCGCAAGATCGATAAGGAGGCCGTGGAGGCGCTGATCGCCAAACGTCTGGAGTTCCGCATGGCCAAGAACTGGGAGGAGGCCGACAGACTCAAGCAGCAGCTGCTGGACATGGGCATCGTCCTCAAGGATACCAAGGACAGCACCGAGTATTCCGTCGCCATCTGAACAGAACAGTCAAAAGGGTTCGCTGCAGTATTTCGCAGCGAACCCTTTTTCTGTGTGCAGACGTTTCCCCACGGTGTGGGGAACGGAGCTCAGCCCCCCTCATTCTCTTTCTCGGCAGAAAGAGAATGAGCGCCGCTGGGCGGTGGAGAAGAGAACAGAGGCTTGCGGCTGCGAAATGCCGCCGTCGGAAGATTTCGGTTTCTGCGGTTAAGACTGCTGCTTGTCGATGCGCTCCGGGAACCCTTCCACTGCCGCTGGTAGGAGGTAAACGAAAGTAACCATTCGCATTAAGCAGCGGCAGCGGAAGTCCTCCCGGGATGTATAGACAACTGAGGAAGGCTCCGAGGCACAATCTGAAAGTTTCTGACCGCGGCATTTTCGCCGCGGCACGTTTTCTTTTCTTTCTTCCACCGCCAGCGACGCATTCTTTCTGTCTTTCACGAAAAAGACAAGAAAGAATGGGGGGCTGAAAGTGGGGCGCGGCAGTGTGCTGCGGCGATGGGGAAGTCTCAGCATATGAAAAAGGGTTCATTGCAAATTCTTTTTTGCAATGAACCCTTGCTGCGTTTTACCAGGGGATATCGAGATTGGGGAAATCGGGGACGAAGAAGGGATCGTCGCCCACGGTGGGCTCCTCCTCCACAGGCTGGAGGCTGAGATCACCGAAAATGTTGGTGGCCACGCCCCAGTAGGTGGGCTCGGCAAAGTGTACCACGGGCAGTGCAGCGTGAACGGGCTGCATGATCCGCTTCCAGATCTGTGCGGCGGGGTTGCCGCTGTAGTACATATAGGAGGGCATATCGTAGCCCGTCCACACGGCGCAGACATAGTAAGGCGTGTAGCCGCAGAACCAGCGGTCATATTCATCGGAGGTGGTGCCCGTCTTGCCGGCGGCCACCTGTGCGCCCAGCTGCGCCTCCACACCCGTGCCGCCGGTCATAACGCCCTGCAGCATATTGGTGATGTGGCGGGCTGTGTTGGCCTTAAAGACCTGACTGGTCTCCGGGGTGCGGTTATCCAGCACAATGGTGCCATCCTCGTCCGTGACCAAGTAATAGGTACGGCCCTTGGTCATCACACCGTCATTGACCAGCGCGGTGTAGGCCTGTGCCATCTCCCGCACGGTAACGCCGTTGGTGAACTGACCCAGCGCCAGCGGCGCATAGTCGCAGTCGGCGGTGACCAGATTGAAGCCCATGCGGTCGGTGAGATACTCAAAGCTCACCGCCGGGGTCAGCTTATCCATGATCTGCGCGGCCACCGTGTTGAGAGACATGATCAGACCCTGACGGATGGTGATCACGCCGTTGTAGCCGCCGCCGTAGTTGCGGGGATACCAGCTGGTGCCGTTGAGGGTGATGGAGCCGGTATCGTTGACCAGCGTATCCTGCGTGATCAGACCCAGATCAAAAGCGGGGCCGTAGACGGCCAACGGCTTGATGGCGGAGCCCGCGGGACGGTGGGCGTCGGTGACCCGGTTCCAGCCGAAGCTGTCGGTCTTCACGCCGGTGCCGCCGGAGAGACCCCGGATGTCGCCACTGTAGGGATCCATGATCACCACAGCGCTCTGCAGCTGCTTGGCAGTCTCCCGGTAGGGGCGGGGGAGATTGGCCAGATCGGTGTAAATGCCGTCGATGATATTCTGGAAGTTTTCGTCGATGCAGCAGTAGATCTTATAGCCGCCGTGATAGAGCAGGTGCTCGGCGGCGTCGCTGCTCAGCCCCTTCTTCTCCACCAGGTCGTGCAGCACGTCATTGATGACCACCTCCACATAGTAGGAGTAGATCTGCTGCTCGTAGCGGTCGCTCTCGCTGCGGACGAAATGGGGCTCCTCGGCGGCTGCGGCCTGATATTCCGCATAGCTGATGTAGCCCTGATCATACATTTCATAGAGGATGTCCAGCCGCCGGGCGCGGTTGTTATCGGAGGAGATGAAGGGATCGTAGCGGGAGGGGTTGTTGGTGATGGCGATGATGCTGGCGCACTCGCAGAGCGTCAGCTCGGAAATATCCTTGCCGAAGTAGGTCTGGGCGGCGGTGTGGATGCCGTAGGAGCCCTCTCCGAAGTAGACCACGTTGAGATACCACATCATGATCTCTTCCTTGGTGTAGGTCTTCTCCAGATCCATGGCCTGAAAGATCTCGGCCAGCTTTCGCTGCACGGTCACGTCATCGTTTTCGGTCACGTTCTTGATGAGCTGCTGGGTGATGGTGGAGCCGCCGAAATCGTTCTTCATACCCAGGAACATATTCACGAACGCACCGGCGGTGCGGTACCAGTCCACGCCCTTGTGGTCGTAGAAGCGCTTGTCCTCGATGGCCACGGCGGCGTGCTCCATGTTCTTGGGAATATCGTCATAGTCCACCCAGATGCGGTCCTCATTGCTGTCCAGCACGGCCAGAGAGTGACCGGGGATCACCTCGCCGGATTCGTCCAGAGAGGAGGTATAGATCACGGAGGAGAGGGAGATCATATAATCCTCCAGCGTGATGTTCAGATCGGTGGAAAGGCAGGTCTTAACGTAATAGGCGAAAATGCAGGCAAAAAGCATTCCGGTGCAGAGGGAGACCAGCAACACGGTGATCACGATGCGAAGCACGATGCTGACGGTTCCGCCCAGCGTGTTCAGAGTGGCGTCCGTAACGGCCCGGGCTGTGCGGAGCGCTTTTTTCGGGGATGGCTTGTTCATGAAAACCTCCGTTTACGAGAAAAGGGGAGTGATCGGAAAAACAGTGCTTTCTATTATAGCACACTCCCTGCGGATAGTGTAACCATTTTTGAAATTTTTTCGCAGAGGAAAGGGCGGCGAAATTCGGCAGGAAGGGCTTGCTTTTCCGAGCGGGAAAGAGTATAATGCAAACAAGAACAAAAGAGAGGAACCAAGCAGTTATGAGCGATCAGTTCGGCGCCGATTACATTTCCCTGACCGATGAAGAGGGGAACCAGTTTGAGCTGGAAATTCTGGATACCGTGTCCTTCGAGGGAGAGAGCTACACCGTTTTTCTTCCTGCGGACATTGACGATATGGATCCCGAGGATCCCGATTACGGCTTTGTGATCCTCAGGAACGTGGAGGATAACGGCGAGGAGCTGTATGCCTCTGTGGACGATGAGGAACTGCTGGAGCGGGTCTACGAGTACTATATGGAGCTCGTGGAGAACGAAGAAGAGGAATAAGCTGTTAAGCCTGCCGTGTTCGTGTACCCTGCGTTCAGGGTTAACGCCCATTTAAACCCACATTAGATTTACGGGATGCCGGTCTCTCCCTGCCGATTGCAGGCCTCCCGATGCCTTTCTGCGTCGGACGTTGGAAGCGATGACTCATGGAGGAGGCAACCCACCTGCAGAACTGTGCAGGTTCTAATTGGGCGGCACGGCACAGGCGGGTTTTTTCAGAGCTGCGGATACCGTCCGCGGCTCTTTTTTCTTGGATTTGACGTTCCTTCCTTGCCGCGGCCGGCATTCACCCCCGTCCCCTGTCATTGCGAGGAGCTAAGCGACGCGGCAATCCGCCCCCACTGTGTGGGGAAAACGAATCAAATAAAAAGGGTTCGCTGCAAACGGAAAAATGCAGCGAACCCCTTTTTGCCTGATGAGGAATTACTCCTCGTCCTTGATCTCCTCGATGACGGTCTCGACGGTCTCCTTGACCTCTTCAACGGTCTCGGCAACCTTCTCGATTACTTCCTCGGCGACGGTGGGCTCATCGGCGGTCACGGCCTCCTGCTCGGCCTCCTCGACGACCTCCTCCAGCGTGACCTCCACGTCAGGCTCCTTGGAGCTGATCTCGCCCTTGAGAGCGGCGATCTCGGCCTCGATGGCGGCGATGCGCTCCTTGGTGCTGTCGATCTCCTCGCAGAGCTGAGCCAGCAGACCCTCGGAGAGGTCAGCCTTGTTCTCGTAGTAGGTCTCGCCCAGGGTGGCGAAGGCCTTCTTCAGACTGTCCTTCTCGCCGCCGAGCTCCAGAGAGAGCTTGGCAATGCGTCCGGCGGACTTGGCCTTGTCGGCGGCGCCGCGGCCCTTCTCGGTCACGTTGTCCATCAGGCCGTTGAACATACCCTTGAGCTGATTGAAATCCATAATCTGTACCTCCATATAAAAAAATATTTTTTTATTCTATGTGAACGCACCGCAAGGGGTGTGTCATAGCGGACGGATCACCGCCCGGGCGAGCCGGGACGGATCCAGCGTGTCAAGCAGGAAGCTGCGGCATTCCTCCATGCTCAGCTCCGGCAGAACGGAAAAGAGCTGGGGAAGCAGATAGCCCTCAAAGACCGAGCCGATCACGGACTGTGCCAGAGAGGTGAAGCCGGAGAGCCCCTGCAGATAAGCGCCGTACATGGCCTTGCGGCAGCGCTCGAAGCGATCCTCGTCAAAGCCCTCCCGCCGCAGCCGCTCCACCGCCTTGCCGACGGCGGCGCACACAGCGTCCGGATCCTTGCTCTCACCGCCCATAAGCACGGCGGCGGTACCGGCGGAGGACTCAAAGCCAGCGCCGAAATCCCGACGAAGCAGTCCCGCGTCGTAGAGATCGGTGAAGAAGGGACTGCTCTCACCCAGCAGGGTCTGCAGCGCCAGATCCGCGGTCAGCAGCAGGCGCAGCCGATCTTCGCCGCTCTCGGGCCAAAGCGTCTTTGCGCCCAGATAGAACTTCGGCGCGGAGATGCTCATCTCCCGGCTGAACTCCCGCTCTGCGGGCAGCAGAGCTTCGGCCTCGCCGTAGTCCCGCCGGGGCATTTCCAGCTTCTCGCTGCCGAGGATCTCGGCTGCCATGGCCGCGATCCGCTCTGCCTCCACATCGCCGATGCACACCAGCGCCATGTTGCAGGGACGGTAGAAGGCGGCATGACAGGCATAAAGGGTCTCGGGCGTGATGCGGGAGATGCTCTCCACCGTACCGGCTACGCTCTCCCGGGCGGGATGACGGGCATAGAGCGCACCCATCAGCCCGTAATAGAGGGCGTTGCCGGGACTGTCGAGCCCCATGCAGATCTCCTGAGCGATGATGCCCTGCCCCTTGGCCACGCTCTCCTCGGTGTAGAAGGGGGTGGAAACGAAGCGCAGCAGCAGGGAGAGGTTATCGTAGAAATTCTCCGTACAGGAGAAGTAGTAGGCGGTGGTGTCTGTGGAGGTGAAGGCATTGGCGGAGGCGCCCCGGGCCGTCAGCAGCTGCAGGGCGTTGGAGCCGTCGGGCAGATCGAACATTTTATGCTCCAGAAAATGCGCCACACCGGCCGGGGTATCGTGCCATACGCCGTCCAGCAGGAAGCGGCGGTCTGCACCGCCGTAATGGGTGGCGAACATGGCCACGCTGCGGCTGAAGCCCTTCTTGGGCAGCACATAGACCGGCAGTCCGTTGGGGAGAGTTTCATAAAGGAAGCAGTCGCCGATGCGGGGGAAATCCAGCTTATTCATGGCTCTCTCCTTTCAGGAAATACACGGCGTCGCAGACCACGCCGGAGGCTACGGCGAGCACATCCGCCGCCGTGACCTCCTCCACAAGGGAGGCGCACTCCTCGGGGCCGCAGTCCAGACCGCAGAAAAGCTGGGAGAGCCAGAAGGCCTCCAGCGCGGCAGGAGAATCGGAGACGGTACGGAAGCTGCTCTCTACGCTGCGCTTTGCCTCGGCGAGCTCCGTGGGGTCAATGCCCCGCTTCAGCTCCTCCAGCTGCCGCAGGATCTCGTCCTGTGCCTCCTGCCGTCTGGCAAAGTCTACGCCGGAG
>JAGHSH010000247.1 GCA_018065965.1 Candidatus Apopatocola equi | reverse complement strand
CTCCGCATTCCCCCTGCAGGGGCAATTATCTGTCGATCTGCTCAACCGTGCCTGCGTGGAAGCCAAAAAGGCAGACGCCGTGATCTTCTCCCATCCCTGGCTTTTTCCCTTTGTGGCGCCTGAGCTGGAGCCGGAACGCCAGCTCGTTGTCTATGACTCGCAGAACTGCGAGGGCAAGCTGAAGGAGCAACTGCTTGATAACGGCAGCGCAGCTGCCCGGAGGGTCTGCGAGGCGGTAATCTGAAGCGAGTATGAGCTTTGCCGGGCAGCGGATCTGATCCTTGCATGCTCCGAGGAGGATAAGGCATCCTTTATTGAGCTCTACGGGGTCGTTCCCGATAAGATCCTACTTGTGCCCAACGGCGTTTTTACCTCCCGCGTCCTGCCGCCGGAGGCAGCGGAAAAGGCGAAGCTGAAAGAGAAGCTGGATATCAGCTCTCAGGCCGTCTGCTTTATCGGCAGTGAATATGATCCGAATTATGAGGCGGCGCAGCTGATCCTTGAGGTCGCGGAAACTCTGCCCCAGTATCAGTTCGTGATCCTCGGCGGTGTGGGCGAACGGCTGAAGCGCGAAAAAGTGCCACACTCCCCCAACGTCCGCATCACCGGGTTTTTGGAGGAGGACGAGAAAACAGACTATCTCCGTGCCTGCGATCTGGCGCTCAACCCCATGCTCTCCGGCTCCGGGACAAATATCAAGATGTTTGACTTTATGGCCGCCGGATTGCCCATCGCAGCAACGGATATCGGCGCCCGGGGCATTGAGAATACCAATGGCCGGGTCTATCAGCTGTGCGGCCATGAAGCGGCGGAAATTGCCGAAGCGGTCGACGGACTTCTGCAGAATCCGGAACGCCTCGCTTTCCTCGGCATGGGCGGGCGACGGGAGGCAGAGCTTCGCTACAGCTGGGAAACGATTTCCCTCCATCTCGGTGAAACTGTGAAGCGGGAATACCTCCGCAAGAAGAACAGAAAAGAAAAAGTGCTGATGGTGTCTACTTACCCGCCGGAACGCTGCGGCATCGGCAGATACGCCCAGCAGCAGGCCGCTTACCTTCGGAATCAGGGCGCTCAGGTGGATATTCTTGCGATCCGCGGCAACGGAGATGCTCACTGCGCCTTTACTTCCGTGGAGGACATTCTCTCTCTGCGGGATTATAAGACCTGCTATGACCGCATCATCATCCAGTACCACGCCTCGTTTTTCTACGCCGGCTGCGAAACGGTCGAGCGGATCCGCAGACACAAGGCCTTCGCCAAGGTACTGGCCGATAACCCGAATATAGAGCTTGTCTGCCATGAGATCACCTTCCCTGCGGAAGATGAAGAGCTCGGCATCAGTGCGGAGGAAGCTGCCTTCGAAATGCTCTCCGTCCGGGATAAATGGCTGAGTGCCGGACATATCCTTTTTCACACGGAGAAGGAGAAAAACCTTTTCTGTGAGAAGCTCGGCCTCGGCGAGGATGACGGACGGCTGGAGCTTGTGCCTCCGAACAAATACTATGTTCCCGAATGCAGCCTTACGAAAGCGGAAGCACGGCAGCAGCTCGACATTCCGGAGAACGCCTGTGTGTTCCTCTGCATAGGCTTTATCCAGCCTCACAAGGCCTTTGATGAGGCCGCTGCGGCCTTCAGCAAGCTGCAGGATCCCGATAAGCGGCTGTATATCGTCGGCTCCCTCCGCTATGTTACGGACGATACGCTGGCGTATCTGGAAAAGCTGCAGGCTTTCTCAGGAAAGAACAATGTGACCGTGATTGATTCTTTCGTTTCCGATGAGGCCTTCGATGCGTGGATCATCGCCTGTGACTGCGTTCTTGTCCCCTACAGAGAGATCTGGTCCAGCGTTCTGGGCCGTGCGAAGATGCTCGGAAAGCCCTGTATCGTCCGCAATGCCGGCGGACTGGCAGAGCAGCTGGGAAGCGGAGATATCCTCTTCGAGGAATATGAGGAGCTCCCCGACATTCTGAAAAATTTCGATCCACGAAAGGCATAAAAAATCCCGCAGCATCTTTGGGTGCTGCGGGATTTTTATCGGATCAGGAAAGAGCAGCTTTTTCCGCCTGTGCCAGCTTCAGGTCATGCTCGGCCATCAGGGCGCAGAGCTGCTCATAGCTGGTGTTCTGGGGATTCCAGCCCAGCTTGGTGCGGGCCTTGGTGGGATCACCCCAAAGGTTTACCACGTCCGTGGGCCGGTACCACTGGGCGTTCACGCTGACCAGCAGCTTGCCGGTGGCCTTATCATAGCCCTTTTCGTCCATGCCGCTGCCGCGCCATTCGATCTCCATGCCGTCATGGGCAAAGGCGAGGGTGGTAAACTCCCGCACCGTGTGCTGCACGCCGGTGGCGATCACGAAGTCGTCGGGCTCCTCCTGCTGCAGCATGAGCCACATGCACTCCACATAGTCCTTCGCATAGCCCCAGTCACGCAGGGAATCCAGATTTCCCAGCTCCAGATGATCCTGTAGACCGCAGGCGATACGCCCGGCGGCCAGCGTGATCTTACGGGTAACGAAGGTCTCGCCCCGGCGCTCAGACTCGTGGTTGAATAGTATACCGTTGCAGGCATACATGCCGTAGGCTTCCCGATACTCCCGGATCATCCAGTAGCCGTACTGCTTGGCAATGGCATAGGGGCTGTAGGGATGGAAGGGGGTGTTTTCGTTCTGGGGGCATTCCTCCACCTTGCCGTAAAGCTCAGAGGTGGACGCCTGATAGATGCGGCACTTCTTGGTGAGACCGAGCATACGAACGGCCTCCAGAATGCGGAGCACACCCAGCGCGTCCACATCACCGGAATACTCCGGTACGTCAAAGCTGACCTGCACATGACTCTGGGCAGCCAGATTGTAGATCTCATCGGGCTGAGTCTGAGAGATGATGCGGATGAGGCTGGCAGAATCGGTCAAATCGCCGTCATGCAGATGCAGGGAGGGGTTACCCAGTAAATGTTCGATGCGGCCCATGTTGTTGGTGGAGGCGCGGCGGGTGACGCCGTGTACCTCATAGCCCTTGGACAGAAGCAGCTCCGCCAGATAGGAGCCGTCCTGGCCGGTGATGCCGGTGATCAGCGCTGTTTTCATTCTATTCTCCTCTCTTTCTCAGAGATATTCATCCCGATTGCAGATCCGCAGATTTTCCAGGATCTTTTTGATATTGGCGGTATCGCTTTTGTTGCAGACAAGCAGGGCGTCGCTGGTGTCGACAATGACCACGTTTTCCAGTCCCACCGTGGCGATGAGGCGGTCGTTGCCCTGAATGATGCAGCGGCGGGTGTCCACAGTCACGGCATTCCCGCTGACCACATTCCCGAACTCGTTGCCGGACTGGATAATGTCCAGCGCCTGCCAGGATCCCACATCGTTCCAGCCGAAGGAGCCGGGAACAGTGTAGATCCTCTCTGCCTTTTCCATGACGGCGTAGTCGATGGAGATCTTTGGCATGGCGGCGTATTCCGCCTGCAGCACCTGCTGCTCATGCTCGGTACCGAGAGCCGCCTGAATGCGCTCCAGCCCTTCGCACATGGCGGGCATAAACTCTCGCAGGGCATTGCGGACGGTGGAGAGCTTCCAGATAAACATACCGCTGTTCCAAAGATAACGCTCCGTGGCCAGATAGCCGCGGGCTGTTTCGATATCCGGCTTCTCCACAAAACGCTCCACCCGGAAGGCTCTGCCGATGCTCTCGGTCGGATCGAAGCGAATATAGCCGTATCCCACCTCAGGATAGTCGGGCGTGATGCCGACCGTCACCAGATTCTCACCCGCCTGGGCCACGGCGGCAGCGTCCTTGAGGGCATTGATGAAGATGGAGTTGTACTTGATATAGCTGTCAGAGGCCAGGACGAACATTACAGCCTCGCCGTATTTCTTTTCCATTACGGCTGCGCCCAGACCGATGCAGGGGGCGGTGTTCTTCCCCTCCGGCTCGCAGAGAATGTTTTCTCGGGGCAGCTCGGGCAGCTGCTCGGCGACCAGCTCCGCATAATCGGCGTTGGTGCAGACGTAAATGTCCTCCATGGCCACCAGGGGCAGGATCCGCTCCACCGTGAGCTGGATCATGGTCTTTCCGTCACCGGTCAGGCAGAGGAACTGCTTGGGGAGAGCCTTGCGGCTTTTGGGCC
>JAGHSH010000009.1 GCA_018065965.1 Candidatus Apopatocola equi | reverse complement strand
CACATACATTCTCAAGGGAGTTCTGACCAAGGATGTTCCCGTTACCATGACCTGTGCGCTGCTGCTGGCCTTCATTTTCATGGCGTCCATGGTGATCCTTGACATCCTCTATGCGTGGATCGACCCGAGAATTCGTGCGAGGTATCAGTGATGGCTAAAACGAATCCGAAAAATATCTATGATAATGCCTCTTCTCCCCGGCATACCAACCTGCTGCGGGAGGTGGTCAAGCGCTATCTCTACAATGTTCCGGCTGTTTTCGGCCTGATATTCTTCCTGCTGGTGCTTTTCGTGATCATCTTTGCCGAGCGCATCGTACCTGCGGAGATGATTACTGCCTACAGTGTCCGCGACAAACTGCTCACGCCGCGAGCAGGCCATCTTTTCGGCACCGACCATCTGGGACGCGACATTTTTGCCCGTGTCGTTTACGGCACCCGCATCACCGTGGGAATCGGCGTGGGCTCGACCCTGCTTGCTCTTTTGATCGGGGCAGCCTTGGCTTCTGTGTGTGCCCTGAGCAAGAGAGCCGACTTTGTGATCATGCGCATCGTGGATGTGGGAACGAGCATTCCCTACCTTCTGCTGGCGCTGCTTCTGCTGGCCGTTCTTGGTGGCTCCGTGGCGAATATGATCCTTACCCTTACGGTCATTTCGGTGCCGGGCTTCGTCACGCGCATCCGCGCGGTGCTCTTCAGCGTGGTGGAGCAGGATTACGTCAAGGCTGCCCGCCTCAGCGGTACGCCCACTCTTGCCCTGGTGACCCGGCACATCCTGCCCAACGCGATCGATCCGATTATTGTGGATGCGACCATGAGCATTTCTTCCATGCTGCTCTCGGCGGCCGGTCTCAGCTTTATCGGTGTCGGCGTTGCGCCGCCGTCGCCGGAATGGGGCGCCATGCTGAACTATGCCCAGAACTATTTTCGCACTTCGCCCCACACGGCGGTGTTCCCCGGCCTTGCTATTGCCCTGACCGCACTCTCCATCAACCTCATTGGCGACGGCCTCCGGGATGCGCTGGATCCCAAAGCGCTGAAATAAGGAGGAAGTCATGAAGAGTGAAGAAGTAATTCTGAGTGTAGAGCATCTGAGCGTTGATTTCCGGATCGACCGACGGCATATTCTCCATGCTGTGAAGGATGTGTCCTTCCAGATTCACGCCGGAGAGACGCTGGGCATTCTCGGGGAGAGCGGCTGCGGAAGAAGTGTGAGCTGCATGTCTATCCTGCAGCTGAACAATCCCCGCACAACGATTTATCCACAGGGAAAGATCCTCTTTCAGGGGCAGGATCTGCTGAGTCTGCCGCCTAAAAAAATGCAGTCTCTCCGCGGGGGAGAAATCGCCATGATCTTTCAGGAGCCCATGACTGCCATGAATCCCCTGTTTACCATCGGGGATCAGATGCGCGAGGCAGTACGGATCCATGATCCCTCTGCGTCCAAAGCGCAGGCGGGATTGCTCTGTGCGGATATGCTGCGTCAGGTCGGCATTGCCAATGCGGAGGGCGTCATGGACAGCTATCCGCTCACGCTCAGCGGCGGCATGCTGCAGCGCGTCATGATCGCGGCTGCCATGCTGAACAAGCCCAGCCTGCTTATCTGTGATGAACCCACGACGGCGCTGGATGTGACCATTCAGGCGCAGGTGCTGGAGCTGATGAACCGACTCAAGGAGGAGCACGGTACCTCCATCCTCTTTATCACCCATGATCTGGGAGTGATCAGTGAGATGGCTGACCGCTGCATGGTCATGTACGGCGGCACCAAGTGTGAGGAAGCGCCCACCGATGAGCTTTTCTCCAGACCCCTGCATCCTTATACTGAGGGGCTGGTGAACTCGCATCCCCGCAGTGATTATCGGGGGGACCGTCTCAGAACGATTCCCGGCAGTGTTCCCAGTCTGAAGGATATGCCGCAGGGCTGCCCCTTTCATAACCGCTGCCCCTATGCTCAGGATCGGTGCCGTACGGAGCTTCCGCCCATGCAGAGCTATGGGGAGAACAGGATCGCGGCCTGCTACCATCTGCAAAAGGAGGAAGTATCCGCCTGCTGAGCGGTATGCGATAAGATATGGCTGAAAAGCAAGAATTTGAAACCACCACCAACGAGCATTATTTTCTGGAAGCCCGGGATCTGACAATGCATTTTCCTGCCTCCCGGGATTTCTTCGGCCGTCCCACCTCTTATATCCATGCAGCCGACGGCGTGTCCTTTCGCGTCCCTAAGGGTAAGACATTGGGCGTAGTAGGGGAGAGCGGCTGCGGGAAATCCACCGTGGGCAAAATGCTGATGAACCTTTATAAGCCTACCTCCGGTCAGATTCTGTATGACGGTGTAGATATCACGGCTCTTTCTCCGGCTGAGCGCAGGCCCTACACGCAGAAGATGCAGCTGGTCTGGCAGGATCCTTATTCCTCGCTGGATCCGCGTATGCGCGCCGGTGAAATCGTTGCCGAGCCGATGAAAAACTTCGGTATCGGGAAGAACGATGCGGAGCGGGAGGAGCGCGTCCGGGAGCTGTTCCGGCTTTGCGGTCTGTCCTCGGAGTTTATGAGTTTTTATCCCCACCAGTTCTCCGGCGGTCAGCGGCAGAGGATCTGCATTGCCCGTGCCCTTGCCACAAACCCTGAGTTCATTGTCTGCGACGAGGCTGTGTCGGCTCTGGATGTGTCCATTCAGGCGCAGATCATCAACCTGCTGAAGGATCTCCAGCAGGAGATGAAGCTGACCTATCTTTTCATCTCCCACGATCTGAACATCGTCCGCTTCGTCAGCGACGAGATCATTGTCATGTATCTCGGTCAGGTCGTGGAGCGCGGTACCATGGAGACGGTCTACAATCACCGCGCCCATCCTTATACCAAAGCGCTCTTCTCCGCAACGCCTGCCTTCACGGCCGAGGAGAAGAGGAACAAGAGCCGCATCGTTCTGCAGGGTGAGGTAAGATCCCCTGTGGATCCTCCTCCGGGCTGCTGCTTTGCCCTTCGCTGTCCCCATGCCTGCGATCGGTGCAGGCAGGAAGATCCGTCCTGGGCCAAGCTGGAGGACGACCACTATGTGAAGTGCCACCTGTATACCGATGCGTAAAAAAGTTCAATTTGGGGAAACCCAGAAAATAGAAGGAGAAAGTTGAACCATGCGAAAGAAATCCACCATTGCGCTGCTTCTTGCCGTGATGATGACCCTCAGTCTGTTCAGCGCCTGCGGCAGCTCTGAGAAGAGCCCCGCTCCCGCTGCCCCCGCAGGGGATCAGCCTGAAGCAGCGGCGCCCGCTCCCGTTGAATCCAACGGCAAGCTGCGCCCCACCACCAACGGAAAGGCTGAAAACAGCCTGACCACCGCCTACAGCGGAACCGTCAGCACCATCGACCCCGAGCTCTTCACCGCTCAGGACGAGGATACCGTGCTCTCCCAGATCTATGAGCCCCTCTTCCTCTACAACAATGCCGGCGAACTCGTTCCCGTTCTGGCTGAAAGCTGGACGGAGAACGAGGACGGCAGCGTTGACGTCGTTCTGCGCGAGAATGTGAAGTTCCACTCCGGCGACGTGCTGAAGTCCGAGGACGTGCTCTACACCTACCTCCGTACCGAGAACTCTCCCGTCTGCTCCAGCGTTTTCGGCAATATTGAGTTCGATGTTCAGGACGACACGCACTTCACCATGATCTTCCCCAATCAGGATAACGGCGCCTCATTCGTTGACCTCGCCGGCTTCCTGCAGGCCATGGATATCGTCAACAAGTCCTGGGCGGAGACTGTGATCAGCGATCACAATGATGACCTCGTGTATAACGAGGACGGCACCGGCCCCTTTGTCTGGGGCGGCATTGCCAGCAACGAGGATATCACTCTGACCCGCTTTGAGGACTACTGGGACACCGTTTCCCTCGACACCGTTCGTTTCGTCCACATCACCGGTTCCTTTGAGGTTGCCTTCGAGTCCGGCGATCTGGATCAGGCTGCCTATACCAGCCCCGATAACTTCGCCAACATCTGCGCCTATGATAACGTTTACGGCTACAAGCAGCCCGTCAACCGCATCCAGTACATCGCGCTCCGTTCCGGCGCCGGCGAGACCTTTGAGGATATCCGTCTCCGTCAGGCCGTTGCCTACGCCATGAACCGCGACGATCTGTGCTTCGTTGCCACCGACGGCACCGGCCAGGTCGCCTATAACCTCGCCACCCCGCTGACCCAGTACTTCACGGACAACGCCGATCACTTTGAGCAGGATGTTGAGAAGTCCAAGTCCCTCATGGGCGAGCTTGGCTACTCCGATACGAACCGTCTCTCCGTTCGCCTTCTTGCTCTCTCCTCCAGCCCCACGACCGTTTCTGCCAGTGAGATCCTGAAGGAAGAGCTGGAGCAGTCCTTCTTCACCGTGACTATCGAGGAGATCCCCGACCGCACCCGCCTCAACTCCGGCGATTTCGATCTCTCCATCCTGGGCATCGGCCTGCTGCCTTCTTTCGGCTCCTATCACCTGATGTTCACCCTGGGCACCGGCCTGAACTACGCCAACAGCGATGACAGCGAAGTTCACGAGGTCTTTGCCAAGGCCAAGGACGAGGCCGGCTATCAGGCTGCCATGAAGCTCACCACCGAAAAGTGCTATGACATCCCCTTTGCCTATCCCACAACGATGCTGGCTTCCGACAACGGTCTGAATGTCGGAGAGTTCAACACCTCTCTGACCTGCTACCTGTACAAGGAATTCAGCTGGAAGGATTGAGTCCGACCATTTAAAAGAGAGACCGCCGGGTACCGAATCGGTACTCGGCGGTCTTTTTTGCGCAGTCTGCTCAGTTCAGCGGCTCTTTATCGTGCAGCGCGGTACAAATCAGCTTGTCCACAGCGGAGATACGCTCCATGTCAGCTGTGGTGAACCATGCAAGCTCCTCAATCTCGTTGTCCGGGTGCAGCTCACCGTGAAAGTCGGCCGTGTAGCAGCTCATCCGGACAATCACCCCGGCGGCCTTGCCGTGCGCCTCCGCGCGGAACATGCCGAAGAGCTTTGCGCTTTCCGGATCGATCTCCACGCTCAGCTCCTCCCGGACTTCCCGGACAAGCGTCTCCAGATCGCTCTCCGTTCCCTCCCGCTTTCCCCCGGGCAGATAGAAAGCGTCCTTGCCCTTGGAACGCGAACAGAGTACAGCCCCGTTTTCCAGATGAAGCCATGCAATTTTATCGATCATGCTTCCCATTTCAGCGGCCAAGCCTTTCTGCGAATTTTGCCAGCTCTTTGGGGATGCGGATCTGCTGCGGGCAGACCTTTTCACAGCTGCCGCAGCCGATGCAGCACTCCGGCTGCTTACCAGCGCCCACAGAATTGAGCGCCATCCTGGAGATGAAAGAGCCGGAGCCTTCGGCGGAGGCTTCGTTATAGAGCTTCAGCAGGAAGGGAATATCCAGCTCCTGCGGGCATTGGGATACGCAGTAATGGCAGCCGGTGCAGGGGACGGCAGTACGACGGATCATCTCATCTGCAATTGAGAGAAGAACCTCTTGCTCTTCCTTGCTCAGGGGTTTATCCTCCTCATAGGTACGGATGTTGTCCCGCAGCTGCTGCATGTCGGACATGCCCGAGAGGGTCATGGTCACAGCGGTAATGGACTGCAGGAAGCGGAAGGCCCAGGCAGGCACGCCCTCATCGGGACGCAGGGCCTTCAGCTTTTGCTCTGCCTCTGCGGGCAGGGAGGCAAGCTGTCCGCCTCTGACAGGCTCCATGACCCACACGGGAATATTCCATTTCTCCAGCAGTTCCAGCTTTCCGGCTGCATTCTGGAATCTGTAATCGAAATAATTCAGCTGGATCTGGCAGAACTCCATATCCTTGCCGTAAGCGTTCAGAAAACGTTCCATGCAGGCAATATCGCCGTGGGCAGAGAAGCCGAGATGACGGATTCGTCCGTTCCTCTTCTGCTCCATGAGATAGTCGAAAATTCCGTATTTGGGATCCAGATACTGTTCAACGTTCATCTCACAGACATTGTGGAAGAGATAGAAATCGAAATAGTCCACCTGACATTTACGGAGCTGTTCTTCAAAGATCTCCCGCACCCGGGGCATGTTGTTCAGATCGTAGCCGGGAAATTTGGAGGAAAGATAAAAGGACTCGCGGGGATATTTCTTCATCAGCTCTCCGACAACGATCTCAGACTGCCCACCGTGATACCCATAGGCGGTGTCATAATAATTGATGCCGTGCTCCATACAGTAATCGAGCATTTCGGCTGCTTTTTCCACGTCCACGCAGTTGTCCTTCCCGTTGACAACCGGCAGACGCATGTTGCCCATTCCGAGGGCAGAGAGCTTCAGATTCTGAAAATTTTTATAAAGCATTTCCTCTTTCTCCTTGCTATTTCTTTGCGAGGGAAGCGGAAAACCGTTCTCTCGCAGGATCATCCGGATCTTGTTCACATTATAAAACATACTGCATGTTGAAAGTCAAGCTTTTTTTGCGGTGCCTTCCGGCAGCGAGAAGGCTGCGGAGGGTGAGAGTAACGACGCGGTGACTTGTTGACAGAAAAGAACACCCCGGTTATGATCGAGATATACAGTCAGAAAGGCGGCTTCCCTATGGAT
>JAGHSH010000219.1 GCA_018065965.1 Candidatus Apopatocola equi | reverse complement strand
TCACTGACTTTCGTGCCAAGTGCCTGCGCTCCAACAATCCCAACAATGTTGTAAACGCTACCATGGCCGGTCTCAAGTCCCTCCGCGACGCCGCTCAGGTCGCCGCTGTCCGTGGCAAGACCGTCGATGAGCTGAAAGGTTAAGGTGGAAGCATGGCTACTCTGAAAATCAAGCTCGTCATGAGCCTGAACGGCAGACTGGAAAAGCACATCGCTACTGCCAATTCCCTGGGCCTGTACAAGATCGGCAACGTGACCGTGCAGCCCGACAACGCCCAGACCCGCGGCAAGATCGCCAAGATCGGTTACCTGCTGCAGGTCACCGAAGAATAAGGAGGCCCTGTTATGTTTATGAATGAGCTGTCTCCCATGCCCGGCAGCACCCATGTTGCCAAGCGCAAGGGCAGAGGCATCGGTACCGGCAACGGCAAGACCGGCGGCCGCGGCCACAAGGGCCAGAAGGCTCGCTCCGGCGGCGGTGTCCGCGTTGGCTTCGAAGGCGGCCAGATGCCTCTGGCTCGTCGTATCCCCAAGCGCGGCTTCCACAACATCTTTGCCAAGCCCCTGACCGCTGTGAACGTCAGCGTGCTGGAGCGCTTCGAAGACGGTGCTGTGGTTGACGCCAACGTGCTGCTCTCCGAGGGCGTCCTCTCCAAGTGCGAGTACGGCCTGAAGATCCTCGGCAACGGCGAGATCACCAAGAAGCTCACTGTTAAGGCCTCTGCCTTTTCTGCAAGCGCCAAGGAAAAGATCGAGGCCGCTGGCGGAAAGGCTGAGGTGATCTGAGTGATCCAGACTTTCCGCAATGCGTGGAAGATAGATGAACTGCGGAAAAAGATCATCTTTACCCTGTTTATCCTTCTCCTGTACCGCCTTGGCAATGCCATCCCCGTGCCTTATGTGAACGCTGCGAGTCTCAGCTCCTACTTTGTGACCGTGCAGAACACCGTCCTGGGCCTGTTCAACACCATGTCCGGCGGCGCCTTCGCGCAGGCCACCATCTTTGCCCTGAGCATTCAGCCCTACATCAATGCATCCATCATCATCCAGCTCCTGTGCATCGCCATCCCCGCCCTGGAGCGTATGAGCAAAGATGAGGGCGAAGAGGGCAAGAAGAAGATCGCTGCCATTACCCGGTATTCCACCGTGGGCATCGGCCTGCTGCAGGGCTTTGCCTACTACATGATGCTCCGCAACAACTCCGCCGCGTACGGTATCCTCAACGAGACCGGCATGACGGTTCTGGGCGGCATCGTCATCGTCCTCACCTTCACTGCCGGCTCCGCGCTGGTCATGTGGCTGGGTGAGCAGATCACCGAGTATGGCATCGGCAACGGCATCTCCATGCTGCTGTTCGCCGGTATTGTCAGCCGCTTCCCCAGCGGGATCCGGAATCTGGTCGCCCAGGCTGTCAACGGCAGCATCAACTGGGTCGCCGTGATCCTGATGCTCCTGGGCGCCCTGTGCATGGTCGTGCTGATCATCTTCATCAATGACTCCGAGCGCCGCATTTCCGTGCAGTATTCCAAGCGCGTTGTGGGCCGCAAGCAGTACGGTGGCCAGTCCACCCACCTGCCCATGAAAGTGAACATGAGCGGCGTTATGCCCATCATCTTCGCTCAGTCTATCGCCTCTCTGCCTGCCACTCTGAACATGCTCTTCGGCGGAAGGTCCGACAGCGGCTTTATGAAGGTCTTTGATTCCGGTACGATCACTTACGCGATCATCTACTTCGTTCTGATCCTCTTCTTCGCGTATTTCTACGCCACCATCCAGTTCAACCCCATCGAGGTGGCCAATAACCTCAAGAAGAGCGGCGGCTTCATTCCCGGCTACCGTGCCGGCAAGCCCACCAGCGAGTTCATTCAGCGTGTTCTCAACAAGGTGACGCTCTTCGGCGCTCTGTATCTGAGCATTATCGCCTGCGTTCCCATCATCATTTCCGCCATCTCTCCTGCGGCCAAGGCCACCGGCATCTCCCTGGGCGGCACCTCCATCATCATCGTGGTGGGCGTTGCTCTTGAGACCGTGCAGGCGCTGGAGCAGCAGATGCTGATGCGCAACTACAAGGGTTTCCTTGACTAAGGAGCAGTAATATGAGACTGATTCTTTTAGGTGCGCCCGGTGCCGGTAAGGGCACTCAGGCCGATGTTCTCAGCGCCAAGCTGAACATCCCCACCATCTCCACCGGCAATATCCTTCGCGCCGCCGTCAAGGCCGGCACTCCCATCGGCAAGCAGGCTGAGAGCTATATGCAGGCCGGCAAGCTGGTGCCCGATGAGGTCATCATCGGCATCATGCGGGAGCGTCTCGCTGAGGACGACTGCAAAAACGGCTATATTCTCGACGGTATGCCCCGCACCATTCCCCAGGCTGAGGCTCTTGTGGCCGGCGGCGTGGAGATCGATGTGGCTCTGAGCATCGAGATCGCCGATGAGACCATCGTGGAGCGCATGAGCGGCCGCCGCACCTGTCCCGACTGCGGCGCTTCCTACCACGTGATCAACTCCCCCAGCAAGGTCGAGGGCGTCTGCGATAAGTGCGGCGCCGCGCTGACCATCCGTAAGGACGATCAGCCCGAGGTCGTCAAGGCCCGTCTGGTGACCTATCACCAGGAGACCGAGCCCCTCAAGGACTTCTATGCCAAACTGGGCAAGCTGAAAACCGTGGATAACCAGCCCACCATCGCCGAGACCTCGGAAGCGATCTTCCGCACCCTCGGCATCTGATGTTCTCATGATGATCAGCGTAAAATCATCACGAGAAATCGAGCTGATGCGTGCTGCCGGCCGTATTGCGGCCGGGGCACGCACGGCTGCCCGACTTGCGCTCAGGCCGGGCATCACCACGCAGGAGATCGATAAGGTGGTCAACGCCTATATCCTCTCCCAGCACGCGGTGCCAACCTTCCTCGGGTACGGCGGCTTCCCCGCCAGCACCTGCGTTTCCGTAAACAACGAGGTCATCCACGGGATCCCCGGAAAAAGGGTTATCCGCGAGGGTGATATCGTATCCATTGATGTGGGTGCCACCTACAGGGGCTATGTGGGCGACTGCGCCGGAACCTATCCGGTGGGCGACTGCGCCCCGGAGGCACTGGAGCTCATCGACATTACCCGCAAGAGCTTTTTTGAGGGCATCAAGCTGGCCCGGGCCGGAAATCGGCTGTCCGATGTCAGTCACACCATTCAGCAGTACGTGGAAGACCGCGGCTGCAGCGTGGTGCGCGACTACGTCGGCCACGGCATCGGCTCGGAAATGCACGAAGATCCCCAGGTACCCAATTACGGTCGGCCCGGGCACGGCCCCCTGCTGTGCAGCGGCATGACCCTCGCCGTAGAGCCCATGGTGAACCGGGGCGCGTACGATGTGCGCGTTCTGAGCAACGAGTGGACGGTGGTCACACTGGACGGAAGTCTTTCCGCCCACTATGAAAACACCATCCTCATCACCGGGGGCGAAGCGGAGATCCTGACCATGGCGGACGATATTTGAGGAGGGAAAGCATGGCAAAAGACGATATGATCGAGACCGAAGGCACGGTTCTGGAATCCCTGCCCAACACCACCTTCCTGGTGGACATCGGCAACGGACACACCGTTCTCGCCCACATCTCCGGCAAGCTCCGGATGAACTTCATCCGCATTCTTCCCGGCGATAAGGTGACGGTGCAGCTCAGTCCCTACGATCTCACCAAGGGCCGCATCACCTGGCGGTCCAAGTAAGAAAGACCCTACGAATGAATTGCAGGAGGGCAAAGCAATGAAAGTTCGTCCCAGCGTGAAACCCATGTGCGAGAAGTGCAAGATCATCAAGCGCAAGGGCAAGGTCATGTGCATCTGCGAAGTCGCCAAGCACAAGCAGCGTCAGGGCTGATAGCGCAGCACAAGACTCTATTCTTCACCCAAGCTCAACGCGGAACTCGGCAAAGGGCGGGCAGATCCGTCCCTGCGCCGGGCAAAGCGCGGCCTCGCGCCGACCGGGGCGGCTCCGCCGCCGCGATCAGCGCGGGAAAAAACACCTGCAGGACAAGGTTTTGCAGGCGAATACCAAAATCGAGCCTGCAATTGATGGCTCGCGGGCGGTCCTCATTATGCCATGGACCGTGCAAGCCCGAAGATATGGCATAAAATCAATGAAAGGATTGATTGCAAAACATGGCAAGAATTTCCGGCGTTGACCTGCCGAGAGAGAAGCGCATTGAGATCGCTCTCACCTACGTCTACGGCATCGGCCTCACCAGCGCGAAGAAGATCATCGAGATGACCGGTATCAACCCCGATACCCGCGTCAAGGACCTGACCGACGAGGAAGAGGCCCGCATCCGCGAGGTCATCGACCAGCACTTCCTGGTGGAAGGCGATCTGCGTCGTCAGACCGCTATGGACATCAAGCGTCTCATGGAGATCGGCTCCTATCGCGGCAACCGCCACCGCAAGGGTCTGCCCGTGCGTGGCCAGCGCAGCAAGACCAACGCCCGTACCCGCAAGGGTCCCAAGCGCACCATCGCCAACAAGAAGAAGTAAAGGAGGGAACTGATTCATGGCTACTCAGCAGAAGGGCAAGAAGGTTGTCCGTACTCGCCGCCGCGAGAAAAAGAACATTGAGAAGGGTCAGGTGCACATCAGCTCCTCCTTCAACAACACCATGGTGACCATCACCGATACCAATGGCAATGCCATTTCCTGGGCTTCCTCCGGCGGCCTCGGCTTCCGTGGCAGCAAGAAGTCCACTCCCTTTGCCGCTCAGTCCGCCGCCGAGACCGCGGGCCGCGCTGCTATGGAACACGGCCTCAAGTCCGTTGAGGTCTTTGTGAAGGGCCCCGGCTCCGGCCGTGAGGCTGCCATCCGGGCTCTGCAGACTGTGGGCCTGGAAGTGACGATGATCAAGGACGTGACTCCCATCCCCCACAACGGATGCCGTCCGCCCAAGCGTCGCCGCGTCTGATAGGAGGTAAGGAATATGGCAAGATATACCGAGGCCGTTTGCCGGCAGTGCCGCCGCGAAGGCCAGAAGCTCTTTCTGAAGGGCGATAAGTGCTACACTGAAAAGTGCGCCATGGTCACCCGGGGCAAGGTTCCCGGCGCCCACGGCGATGGTCGCAGCAAGACCTCTGAATACGGCCTGCAGCTGCGTGAGAAGCAGAAGGCCAAGCGTTACTATGGCGTTCTGGAGAAGCAGTTCCGTTCTTACTACGACATGGCCGAGCGCAAGCCCGGTCAGGCCGGCCAGAACCTGCTCTCCATTCTGGAGACCCGTCTGGACAACGTGATCTACCGTCTGGGCTTTGCCATGAGCCGTGCTGAGGCTCGTCAGCTGGTCACCCACGGTCACTTCACCGTCAACGGCAAGAAGGTCAATGTGCCCAGCTACCTCGTGAAGCCCGGCATGACCATCACCCTGAAGGAAACCAGCCGCGATCTGGAGAAGATCAAGTCCAGTCTTGAAGCCAATGCCTTCCGTCAGCCTCCCAAGTGGCTGGAGTACGATGCCAACAGCCTGGTGGCCAAGGTCGTCGCCAATCCCGAGCGTGACGACATCGACCTGCCCATCGAGGAGCATCTGGTCGTCGAGTTGTACTCCAAGTAATACCCCCGCCAACTGGAAAGCTGTAACATTCCCGATGTATATCGGGCGAAGAATCAAAAGGAGGGTACTACATGATCGAAATTGAAAAGCCGCGCATCGATTGCTGCGACACCAATGCGGACGAGTCCTATGGCAAGTTCGTGGTTGAGCCGCTGGAGCGCGGTTACGGCACGACACTGGGCAATGCCCTGCGCCGTGTGCTCCTCTCCTCTCTGCCCGGCACGGCAGTCTGCTCTATCAAGATTGCCGGTATCCAGCATGAGTTTTCCACCATCCCCGGTGTGAAGGAGGACGTGACGGAGATCGTCCTGAATATCAAGGGCATCATCGCCAAGCTCCATTCCGCCGGCACCAAGACCGTCTACATTGAGGCCGCCGGTGAGCGCGAAATCACTGCCGGTGACATCAAGGCCGATGCCGAGGTTGAGATCCTGAATCCCGAGCTCCACATCTGCACGCTGAACGCCGAGGGCGCCATCTCCATGGAGCTGACCTTCAGCCATGGCCGCGGCTACATCTCCGCCGACCGCAACAAGGTCGTCGGGGCCCCCATCGGCACCATCCCCGTGGACTCCATCTACACGCCCGTTCTCAAGGTGAACTACAGCGTGGAGAACACCCGCGTGGGCAATCAGACGGACTTTGATAAGCTGACGGTCGAGGTCTGGACAGACAAGAC
>JAGHSH010000085.1 GCA_018065965.1 Candidatus Apopatocola equi | reverse complement strand
TCTCCACCCGCTCGATCTCGGCCTTCCGCTCGTGCTCGGTCATCTTCACGCCGCCCTGCTTCTGCACGGCGGGACCGGAGATCTCCAGCAGCTCCCGGACGGATTTTTTGATCGTCTTGGGCACGATGCCGTGCTCGGCGTTGAAGCGGCTCTGGATCTCCCGGCGGCGCTCGGTCTCGTCCATGGCGGCGCGCATGGCGGAGGTAATGCTGTCGGCATACATGATCACGGTGCCGTCGGCGTTGCGGGCGGCGCGGCCGATGGTCTGGATCAGCGAGGTCTCGCTGCGCAGGAAGCCTTCCTTGTCCGCGTCCAGAATGGCGATGAGACTGACCTCCGGCAGATCAAGCCCCTCCCGCAGCAGGTTGATGCCCACCAGCACATCGAACTCACCCAGACGCAGATCCCGGATGATCTCCATGCGCTCGATGGTGCCCACATCTGCGTGCATATAGCGGGTCTTGATGCCGTTGCCCATCAGGTAGTTGGTCAGATCCTCGGCCATGCGCTTGGTGAGGGTGGTCACCAGCGTGCGCTCTCCCCGTCCGATGCGTTCGCGGATCTCGCCCATCAGATCGTCGATCTGCCCCTCCACGGGGCGCACCTCGATCTTCGGGTCGGTAAGACCGGTGGGACGGATGATCTGTTCGGCGATCTGCCCGCTGCGCTCCCGCTCATAATCCCCGGGTGTGGCGGAAACATAGATGACCTGATTGATGCGCTGCTCGAACTCCTCAAATTTCAGCGGCCGGTTGTCGTAGGCGGAGGGCAGGCGGAAGCCGTAGTTCACCAGCGTTTCCTTCCGGGCCCGGTCGCCCCGGTACATGGCCCGCACCTGCGGCAGGGTCACATGGCTTTCATCCACGAACATGACGAAGTCCTTGGGGAAGTAATCCAGCAGGCTCATGGGGGCGCTGCCCGGAGCACGCTGGGAGATGATGCGGGAATAGTTCTCGATGCCGGAGCAGTAGCCCAGCTCCTGGATCATCTCGATATCGTAGTCCACCCGCTGACCGATGCGCTGGGCCTCGATGAGTTTTTCATTTTCCTTGAAGTAGGCCACCTGCGCATCCCGCTCCTTGCGGATCTCCTGCACGGCGCGCACCAGCTTGTCATGGCCGGTGACATAGTGGGAGGCGGGATAGATGACCGTGTGGCTCAGCACCCGCTCGGCCACGCCGGTGATGGGATTGATCTCGCTGATGCGCTCGATCTCGTCCCCGAAGTATTCCTCCCGGATGGCGCGATCCTTCCAGTAGACGGGGTAGATCTCCACGGTGTCGCCCCGGACCCGGAACATATTGCGCTCAAAGGCCACGTCGTTGCGCTCGTAGCGATCCTCAATGAGCCGGTACATGAGCTGCTCCAGGGGCAGCTCGTCTCCGGGGCGCATGGAGATAGCCATGCGGGCGAAGTCCTCCGGCTCGCCCAGACCGTAGATGCAGCTGACCGAGGCCACCACGATCACGTCCCGGCGCTCCAGCAGGGAGAAGGCGGCGCTGAGACGGAGCCGATCGATCTCCTCGTTGGTGGCAGCGTCCTTCTCAATGTAGGTGTCCGTGGAGGGCACATAGGCCTCGGGCTGATAGTAATCGTAGTAGGAAACGAAGTATTCCACGGCGTTGTCCGGGAAAAACTCCTTGAACTCGCTGCAGAGCTGGGCGGCGAGGGTCTTGTTGTGGGCCAGCACCAGCGTGGGGCGCTGGATGCGCTCGATGATCTTGGCCATGGTGTAGGTCTTGCCGGAGCCGGTCACGCCCAGCAGCGTCTGCTCGCTGAGCCCCAGCTCCAGTCCCTGCGCCAGCTTTTCAATGGCCTGGGGCTGATCGCCCGCAGGCTCATATTCACTTACCACGCGAAAAGGGGGCATAGACAGCATCCTCCTGTCTTATTGATCGTCTGCGGGCGCATCGGATTCCTCTGCGTCCCTGTCGCGGCTCAGCAGCCGCCTGCCTTGCTTCATCATGTCCGAGGCGTAATCCAGCACGCTCTCCTTCATATCCGCCGCCACGTCCCCGGCATATTCCCGCATGACCTTGCTGAAGAGCTCCAGCAGGAAGCTGTGGAGAGCGGGGCTTTTACGGCTGCCCCGCAGCAGCGTAAGGCTGACGCCGCGTCCCTGCGCCATGAGCTCCGTCAGCGTCTTGGCGCCCGTGGAGCAGAGCAGCAGGAAAAGCTCGTTGACAAAATCGGAGCGCTGCTGCTGATCCATGCCGGCAATCTGCCGCTCGATGACCTCGTTGAAGACCTTGCCGGAGCGGGAGAAATCCGCCTCCCGGACAAAGCGGGTGCCCAGCACCTCCCAGTTGAAGCCGTCGTGAGCCTCCGGCCCGGCCTTGACGCTGCGCACGATGTCGATCTGTCCGCTCTGCTCCAGCAGCAGACCGATCATGCTGTGCTGGGGCAGGAGATTGTGGATCCGATCCTCCATGCGGAGATAGCCGGGGGTATGTACTACGCTCTCCCGGAAGCCGGGGCCGTCGTTGTTATACACGGCGGTGATGCGGCGCTGCACCTCCTCGGAGGCATGGATGGCCGCATAAACCGCCAGATTGCCGCCCTTGGAGTGGCCGCCGACCATGATCGGCCCCTCCACCTCCCGGGCGATGTTTTCCAGATAGGCCAGCGCATCCCGCTGGGCAGCCACCTGATCCAGCACACAGAGCATGAAGTCCTCTTCCCAGCCCAGCAGTGTGTCGTCCGTGCCCCGGAAGGCCACGTAGCAGCTGCCGTCGCACAGATGGACGCACACGGCGGAAAACTGCTCCATGAGATCCTCATCCACAATATTCACGAAGTGGCTCAGCCGGATATCCCCGAAGCGCACGGTGTCCCGGCATTTGCGCAGCATGGGCAGCACATGGGGCGAGACCAGAAGCCCCAGCCGGTCTCCCTTCTCGCCCCAGAGGGCGCCGTAATAGTCTACGGCCTCCCGCAGGGTGATCTCCCGGGCGTTTTCCGGGATGATCATGGTGAAATCCGGCGTGCCGAGCTGGGCACAGATATAGTTGTCTACCTCATTGAACGGATCGGAGCAGAGACTCAGATGTCCCCGCCAGTCCAGATAATCCAGAATATTTGCCATGGTCTGACCTCCGTTTTCTGACCCTTTATTCTACCACCTTCCGACCCCAGCGTCAAGAACGGCGGGCGGTCGGAAAAATGCCGGATGCGGCGCACTTGACAGGGGCGGGGATTGATGGCATAATCACCATATATA
>JAGHSH010000253.1 GCA_018065965.1 Candidatus Apopatocola equi | reverse complement strand
CGGTCAGGCCGGGGAGGGCCGGTCATGCTGCCTCACAGCGGCAGCGTATTAAATTACAATAAGTGCTATGCGCAATATTATAGCCGATAATGTTCTGTCGGTCAATGGCCAAAACAAATAAGATTCGCTCCATTTCTCGCTCTGTTTTTCTTTTCTTCATCAAGAAGCTCCGGATAGCGCCTTATTCCCGTATCGAATGTTCAGTAACGCTGCTGCTTCCTCCGGCCATGAGAGAAAAAGCACCCCCGTCAGCTCACGCAGCGATGAGCCGACGGGGGTGGTGTTAAAAGACTGAAGATACTCAGGCGGGGGGTGCATCCTTGGGCTTGTCCTCCGCCTTGTCCTCCTGGGCCTTCTTCACGGCCTTGACGCCTCTCCAGGCGTACATGACCAGAGCCAGCGCGATAACGCCATAGCTCAGGAAGGCGCGGAAATACTCACCGATGGCAGAGTCACCGAAGAGACGGGTGGCAGCGCCGGTGGCGGTGATGAACATCAGGTGGAAGAGGAAGGTGCCGATGAGAGCCTGGGAGTTGCTGGCCCGGTCGATGGAGGCGCCGCCCACCAGAATGGCAGCACCGGCGTAAAGACCCACCTGCTCATGGGCAGAATAGGTCTGGAAGGTGCCGATACCCTCGCTCTGCATGAAGATGATCTGACCCCAGCCCGCAAGGACGGTGGAGATCATGATGGCGATGATGCGGGTCTTGTCCACATTGATGCCGGAGGCATTGGCCACGGTGCGGTTCTGACCCACGGCGCGGAACTTCTGACCGATGCGGGTGCGCATGAGCATGCTGTTGAACAGGCAGAGGAGCAGCACCAGCAGCCAGGTGATGAGAGGAATGGTGACAGGCTTGCCGCTGCCGGTCAGGGAGCCGTCGAAGAGCTTCTTCACACCGGGCAGCAGGAAGAACACGCTGATGACCACGCTGGCAGCCAGAATGATGACCGCGTTCTTCTTATCCAGCTTCTTGCGCAGGAGCTGCACCAGCGCGAAAGCCGCGGCAACGCCGCAGATGACAAAAACAGCCGTGAGCAGCTTCACGCGTACCAGTCCGTCGATGGCCATGTAGAGATCCGTTTCGCCGGTGAGGTTCAGGGTGTTCTTGATGCCCGTAGAGCCGACGATGGACACATTGTCGTTCATGGGGATGATCTTGCCGAAGATGAAGAGGAAGAGCAGCTGATAAAGACCGGTGGCAAAATAGCCCAGAATCATGGAGCCGATGGTCTCCTGACCCTTCATCTTATTGAGCAGGCGGCCGATGAGCAGACCGAAGAGAGAGCCCAGCGGCAGGGTGATGAGCGCTGCCACAAGGATGCCCCGGGGGCCGGTGATGCCCCAGTTGATGGCCAGCAGCAGGCCGATCTGGGCGGCCATGGCGCCGATGGTAATGGCGAAGTTGATGCCCATGCCGGCAATGATGGGAATGATCAGAGCCAGAACGATGAAGGCATTGCGGTTCAGACGGAGGATCAGCTGCGTCACGGTATAGCTGAGATCCTGATCGGAAACCGCGAAGAAGAAAGCGCTGATGGCGATGAAGAGGTAGGTAACGGCATATTCCTTGATGTGAGCCGTGAGCTTTTCACCGAAATTGCTTTTTTTCATTCAGAATCACCTCCGGACTGCGTCAGGGCGTAGAGAATAATACCGTTGGAGATGAGGATACGCATGACCTCGCTGAGACCGCCGCCGGAAACAGCCGCATTGGCGATCTGCTGACCCAGCGTCAGCACGCCCTCGAAGAGGAACACACCGAAGAGCACATGGTTGACCTTGGCCTTGCCGGTGGTAGCGCCGCCGATGAGGATGGCGGAGGCTGCGATGAAGCCCATCTGCTTGGGAGCCGTGTAGAGCTGGGCATAGCCGAAGGCAGAGGAGTAGATGATGATACCCACAGCCGCAAGCACCGTGGAGAGGACGGTACCGAGGGTACGCATACGGTCCACGTTGATGCCGCTTGCCTCGGCGAAGCGGGGATTGGAACCCACAGCGCTCATGGCAATGCCGACTCTGGAGCGGGAGAAGAGCCACATGATGCCGCAGAAGAGCAGCACGAAGAGGATCAGGCCGGTGGGAACCTTCACGCCGAAAATCCGGAAAGCGCCCAGATTGTCAAGCAGGTGAGCAAACACACCGATCAGACCGTGAGTGACACGCATACCGCTGCCGCGGAGAGGGAAGACGATGCGGGGGTTGTTGTAGGGCAGGATCATCCAGCCGATGCACATCAGCGAGACGAAGGAGTAGCCCACGTAAGTAGAAACGGTCATCTCACTGCCCTTCATCCGGTTGAGCAGCAGGGAGTAGGCCCAGCCCATGGGGATGGCCACTGCCGTGCCCACCAGAATGGAGACGATCATGGCAGTATAGCCCGTCAGGTCATACTGCAGGGCGGTAATGATGCCGAACAGACCGGCCACGCAGCCGATGGTCATGCCCATGTTCAGGCCGATGCCGCACTGGATGCCGGGGAGCATGGCCAGCGCCAGAATGCCGTACATACCGAAACGCTCCAGCACATTGCCGAAGAGCATGCTCATGTTCATCTCGAAGAGACGGCCGGCCAGACACAGGTAAAGGAAGAAGAGAAGGATGATAGTGCGGGGAACGCCCATCTTGCCGGTAAGGAGATCCCAGAAGGCAAACACGCAGGTGAGCAGGAGCAGCGCCACACCGGCGATGAGGATCGTCTCTGCGTTGGCAGCCAGCTTCATGGAGGAAGCAGCCTTGCCCTTCAGAGCGCTTTCGGCCTCCTGTGCATGATAGACCTTATAACGGGCGGCAAAGCCCTCGTTGGTGGTAGAGAGGATATCCACGATGCTCTCCCGGACGGAGACGGTGATCTTCTCGTCTAGCGTACCCAGATCGGGGATAGCCTCCACCAGCACAGTCCAGAGAGCGCCGTACTTCTCCTCGACCTGCTCCTCCAGAGCGGTAAGAGCCTCGCTGGGGACGAAGTACTTATAATTCACGGAGACTTCCTCGGCGGTCTCCTCCGCTGCGGTCTCCTCAGAAGCCTCATCGGCCTTGGCAGCGGCCGCGATGGCGGCAGCCTCCTGATCCCGGGCGAGCTGCACAAAGGACTCTCTCAGATGTGCATATTCACTCCCGGCCAGCTCGGGGACATATTCCTCGACGGCGGAGAGCACAGCCTCGTCATCCCGCTCGCCGACGATCTCCTCCCAGTCGGTAACGGAGTCGCACAGGGCGTTATAGAAGCCGGCAAAGGTTTCCTGCTCGGCAGTTTCGGCCTCGTTGAATACGGAGACGGTCTGCTCGAAGGTCAGGATCTCACCCTTGAGAGGAGCGGTATCGATGCCGTCGGTATTCGAGTATTTCGCGCGTGCCTCCTGCCGGGCAAGCTCGGCGGCCTCCTCGCACAGGCGGGTGACCTCGGAGGTGCCCAGCTTGCGGAAGTCGGGCTGCTTACGGAGCTCCATCAGCTTATCGGCCTGCGCCTTGGAGGCGAAGGTCTCCACCAGACCGCCGGAGGCGGCGTGGAACACAGACTGGGTCCTCATCTCGTCCAGACTCTCGGCAGTGGCGGCGCTGCTGCGGGTAACGTAACCGGCAACGGAGGTCACGAGCAGAGCCGCACAGACGATGAAGAGCAGCAGGGAAATGATCTTTTTTGTCTTATTCATGGACTTCATTTGGCCAGTTCACCTTCTTCCACTTCAACGCCGCTCATGGCAAGGCCGAAGGCCGTGTCAGAGCTGTCGGGACGCAGGACACAGGCAACCGCGCCGTCGGTGACGATGGCAATGCGGTCGCACACGGAACGGAGCTCGTTGAGCTCGGAGGAGACCACCACCACGGTGATGCCCTTCTTGCGGTTCAGCTCCACGATGGTCTGGAGCACCAGCGCCTTCGCGCCGATGTCGATACCGCGGGTGGGCTCGGAAACAAAAAGGAATTTCGGATCCAGCGTCAGCGCACGGGCCACGCAGACCTTCTGCTGGTTGCCGCCGGAGAGGGTGCCGGTGTGCTGGGTGGGAGAGGTGCAGCGGATGTCCAGCTCGCGGATCATCTCCTCGGCGTGGCTGCGGATCTTCTTGCTGTCCTTCAGCTTGAAGGGGCCCTTGACAAAATCGTTCTTCACCTGCATGGCAGAGAAGGCGATGTTATCCTCAATGGACTGGTCCAGCAGCAGACCCACGCCGCGGCGGTCCTCGGAAACCATGGCGAGGCCGGCGGCAAGCGCCTGCCGGGAATTGTTCAGCTCGAACTTCTCGCCGAAGAGCTCCACCTCGCCCTCGGCGGGATAGAAGCCCATGATGCCGTTGGGCAGG
>JAGHSH010000243.1 GCA_018065965.1 Candidatus Apopatocola equi | reverse complement strand
GGCTCTGTACAAAACCTTCATGGGCCGTGTGCCCGGCGAGGACGAGACTGCCTACTGGACATGGCAGCTCCAGCAGGGCAAGACCAGAGAAGAAGTGTTCAACAGCTTCCTCTCCAGCGCGGAATTTGCTTCCTTCTACACGGAGGCAGGCATTGAAGCGGGCGGCGCCATCAAATTCGAGGGCAAGGGCCCCCGCGCCGGCGGCCGCTGCCCCGCGGATGGCTGCAAGAGCGCCGATGGTCTTGCCCGCTTCGTCACGCGCCTCTACCCCGTGACGCTGGATCGTGATCCCGCTCAGGACGAGCTGGATGCGTGGGTCTACTTCCTGATCCACGGCGATCACACCGCCAAGACCGCTTCCCACGAGTTCCTCTTCTCCGAGGAGTTCATCAGCCGCGGTTATACCGATGAGGTCTTTGTTGATTACCTCTACCGTGCCATGATGGGACGTGAGCCCGGCGCCGATGAGGTCGAATACTGGGTGTGGAGCTTCTCCACCGGCCTGACTCGTGAGGACGCTTCCAACGAGTTTGCCGACTCCCACGGGTTTGCTCTCCTCTGCCAGGACTACGGCATCAACTGCCGGTAAGCGAAGCACTTGTCTGCAGCAGAGAGAAAAAACAATACGGAATCACATAAAAAGGTTCCCTGCAAAATCGGAATTGCAGGGAACCTTTTTTTGAATCAAGGGGAAAAGCGTTTCCGCCGATCCCGACTGTGCTCAGGCCTCGGCGACGGTCAGAACGCTGCCGAGCGTTTCGTGCATGATGGTGCGGAGGGTTTCCTCCTCCATCGCAAAGACGATGGCAACACCCTCCACGCGGCAGCCGGTGGAGCCGTAATGCCGGACGTTCTCGTCCACATCGGTGACGGAGATCTGGCAGCTCTCGCCCAGTGCGGTGGCCACGAACTTGATGTGGCCGATGATGCCGCCGGCCTCGGTGACACGCTTGCCCATCTCGCGCAGCTGTTCGCCCAGGATCTGCTCCGCCTTGGCAAAGTCGGTCTCGCTGAGGATGCCGGACATGGCGCCGATCATGGACATATCGTGATAGCTGACGGAAATGCCGTCATGATGGTGCTCATGCTCATGATCGTGGCAGCTGCAGTTGGGATCGTCGCACTCCTCGCCGTGCTCATGGTGATGGTGCTCCTCCCCGCAGGCACAGGTTTCTTCGTGTTCGTGCTCATGTTCGTGCTCATGCTCATGTCCGCAGCAGCATTCTTCGTGTTCATGCTCGTGGTGCTCGTGCTCATGGCAGCAGCACTCTTCCTTATGATGATGGTGGTGATGGCCGTGGTGCCGGTGGTGGTGACCTTCGCCGCAGCAGCACTCCTCATCATGATGGTGGCCGTGGTCTTCACCGCAGCAGCACTCTTCATGCTCGTGGTGCTCGTGCTCATGGCAGCAGCACTCTTCCTCATGATGATGATGGTGGTGATGATGGCCGTGGTGATGGTGGTGACCTTCGCCGCAGCAGCACTCCTCGTGATGATGATGGTGGTGATGGTGATGATGACCTTCGCCGCAGCAGCACTCTTCGGCGGCGTAGGGAGCTCCGTGGGCGCAGCAGTCCTCCCCCGCTTTTTCTACATGGGGCGTCTGCTCACAGCAGCATTTTTCTTCCTTCTCGTGTTCGTGATGTTCGTGCCTGCATTCAGACATAATTATGCCTCCATTCCCAGAATACGTTCCAATACCTTAATATCAATGCCTTCCTTGGCAGAGCAGAGCACCAGCTCCGCATCCCGGCTGTACTGGGAGACAGACTCCTTCACAGCCTGACGGGTCTCCTCGTCCACCAGATCGGCCTTATTGATGAGTACCACATCCGCGCCGTTGAGCTGGAAGGGCAGCAGCTTTTCCATGGGACGGAGCAGCCGCATCCAGCGCTGGGCGTCCACCAGACACACCGCCCGGGGCTTCATCTGCAGGGCGTTGACCAGATTGTCCTTGATGGCCTGGGGGAAGGCTACGCCGGTGGCTTCCATGATGATCCAGTCGGGGTTCAGATCCTTTTCGATGGTGCGCACATTGGTGGGCAGCTCACCGGCCATGGTGCAGCAGACGCAGCCGCTGAACATACCCTTGACCTCGTAGCCGGAGCCCCGGAGCACCTGATCGTCAATACCGATCTCGCCGATCTCATTTTCCAGAATGACGATTTTATTGATGCCCAGATCGTCGATCATGTGGTGGGCAAGACGAAGAATGAAGCTGGTTTTCCCGGAGCCGAGAAAGCCGCCGACAACAAGAAAGTTCATGTTAGCTCCTCCTCTTGATTCCCCGCAGGGAATTCATGTATTGATGCTATGAGTATATACCTTTTTTTGTGTTTTTTCAAGAGGTATTTCCGACAAATGTTGAAAAAGAGCCGCCCGGAGGCAGCTCTTTTTCTTCGCTCCCCGCTTTATTCCTCGGGGACAGGATAGCCGTAGACCTTCTTGCCGTAATGATAGACTTCATCGCGGATGATCATGTTCACGCGCATGGCCGCCTCCTCGCCGATCTTGCCGGTCACGCCGCCGCAGAAGCAGTAGTTGCCCTCCTTGCCGTAGGTATCGATGGAGTGGCGCACGCCCTCGCGGATGTACTCATCGTCGAATTCGGGATATTCGGGGGGCATATGGAAGTCCCAGTCCCAGCCGCCGGCAAAGCTCATGCGGCCCTTGTATTCCTTTTCCAGCGCGGGGATGTCATTGGTCTCCTGCACGGGGTTGGTGATCTTTACGCCGAACTTCTCCATGAAGGGCAGGAACTCATCGATGCGGCCGCAGTTGTGGAAGTCGATGGGCATGCCCCGCTCCTGAGCCCGTTTGGCCAGACGGTCATAGACCGGTAGGAACACGTCCTCATAGACCTCCGGGGAGAAGAAGGGCACCTGCTTGGCGCAGGTATCGTCCCCCATACCGAAGCAATCGAAATCGTAGTAATCGAACATGATGTCGATGGCGGGCAGGAGAGTTTCCTCCAGCATGGCATTGAACATTTCCTTGACCTCGTCGGGATCCGTGTAGAGGGCGCAGAGGCCGCCCTCGAAGCCCATAAGACCCACCAGCGACTGGAACATGCCCATGCCCGGGCAGCCCATCATGATCACCGACTGCGTCCGGTCGGCCTTGATGGCCTCAAAGTCCTTCTGTGCTTTGAGCTTCCAGTCATACTCGTTGAGCTTGGGGAATTTAAGCACCTTGCGCCAGTCGGCAATGTCGTGCAGCATGATCACGGTCGTGTCGGGCATGGTGGCGCCGCCGGCCTCCGCCGTGCCCTTGTAGGGGATGCCCCACATATCCGTACCGCCGTCTTTGAACTGGGTGGACGGGTAGAACTCCGGCCGCATGCTCTTGAGGGGTGCCTCTCCTTTGTACTCCTCGTTGAACATGGTGTAATAGGGGATGTAATAGGGGGTCTCACAGCGGAGCAGCTTCATGAAGTTTTCTCTTGCCGTAACCTTTGCCATAGTTCATTCTCCTTTCAGCAACAGCCATTTCCCTTTTCCGGCGGGAAGAGGGTACCTTTCATCCTCTCTCATTCGGCGCCGCCGCGCCGAACGCCCGGACAGGACAGACACGCTGTCCCATCCGGGCGCAGTAATCAGTATTCGCCGGTATAGCCGTAGACCTTCTTGCCGTAGACATAGGCCTCCTCGCGGATGATGGCGTTGATCTCCCGGGTCACGGGATCGCCGCGCAGGCCCATGGCATTGCCGCTGTAGCAGTAATTGCCCTCGCCGCTGTAGGCGTCGATGGAATGGCGGACGCTCTCCCGGATCAGCTCGCCCTCGGTTTCGGGGTCGAATTCCGGGTAGCGGGGCGGCATATGGGAATCCCAGTCCCAGCCGCCGCAGAACACCATGCGGCCCTTGTATTCCTTCACCAGCTCCTCCAGACCGTTGGTCTCCTGGGCGGGGTTGGTGTAGCGGACGTTGAACTTCTCCATAAAGGGGAGGAACTCCCGGATCTTGCCGCAGTTGTGGAAGGTCACGGGCATACCCCGCTCCATGGCACGGGAGGCCAGACGGGTGTAGACCGGCAGGAAGATGTCCTCATAGATCTCCGGGGAGAAGAAGGGGGTCTGCTTGGCGCAGGTATCGTCGCCGATGTCGAAAAGATCGAAATCGTAGTTGTCGAAGATCACGTTCATGGCGGGCAGGTAGCTCTCCTCCAGCATGGCATTGAAGAGCTCCTTGACCTCCTCGGGCTCGGTGTAGAGGGCGCAGAGCGCTCCCTCAAAGCCCATGAAGGCCACCAGCTGCTGGAACATGCCGTTATGACTGGGGCTGGCAATGATGATGCCGGTCTCGGCACGGTCGACGTTGAGCTTTTTGATGTCCTCCTCGGCCTTGCGCTTCCAGTCATACTCCTTGTGCTTCGGGAACTTCAGAACCTTGCGCCAGTCGGCAATGTCATGGAGCAGGATGATGCTGCTGTCCGGCATGGTGCCGCCGTTGGCCTCGGTGCTGGTGGCATAGGTCACGCCCCAGGCGTCCTTGCCGCCGTTCATGAAGCGGTTTTCGTCCCACATATCCACAAACATGGATTTCGTGGCGCACTCGCCCTTATAGTCGGAGCCCATCAGGGAATACCAGGGCACATAATAGGGCTTCTCGCCCCGGGCCATCATCAGCAGATTTTCCTTTGCGCTCACATGAGCCATATGTTGAATCCTCCTGTGTGTTGTTTGGTCTCGCAGAGTTCGCGCCATAGGCGCGAATATATTCAAATCATTTTCATCCGAGCTTCCCCGGATGAAAATACCCTGAGGCGCGTCCACTGATGCGCCCTCGCGCCGACCAAGGCAGCAAAGCTGCCGCGATGAGCGCGAGTAACTCCAATCGGATGCTCGCAAAGCGACCGTCCGATTGGAAGAGCGAAGCGATTACTCGCCGGTGTAGCCGTAGACCTTCTTGCCGTACCAGTGGGCCTCGTCGCGGATGACCTTCTGGATCTCGCCCACGACCATGTCATCGCGGGTGCCCAGTGCGCCGCCGCAGAAGCCGTAAGCGCCGCCCCTGCAGTTCTTGTCGATGCTGTCGCGCACGCCCTGACGGATGTACTCCTCGTCCCACTTGGGGTACTCGGGCGGCATATGCGTGGCCCAGTCCCAGCCGCCGACAAAGGAGATCTTGCCCTTGTACTGCTCCTTGAGCGCCATGATATCGTTGCTCTCCTGGGTGGGCTCCACGATCTCCACGCCGAAGTCGATCATGAAGGGGATGAACTCGTCGATCTTGCCGCAGTTGTGGAAGATCACGGGGATGCCCCGGCGGGTGGCGCAGTCGGTCAGGCGGTGGTAGATGGGCAGGAAGATGTCCTCATAGACCTCGGGAGAGAAGAAGGGCGTCTCCTTGGCGCAGGTATCGTCCAGCACGTACCACAGATCGGGCTGGTAGACATCCAGCGTCTTTTCAAAGTAAGGCTCAAGGTGATCGACCATGGCGTTGAGCATGGCCTTGACCTCCTCGGGATCGGTGTAGAGGGCGCAGAGGCCGCCCTCAAAGCCCATAAGAGCAACCAGTTCCTGGAAGGGCATGAAGCCGGGGCCAACCTTCAGCGCCGTCTTATTGCGGTCGATCTTCTGGCGCTCAAGGCCTTCCTTGTAGCACTTCTCAAAGTCGATGTCGTTGGCCTGGGGGAATTTGATGACCTTGCTCCAGTCGGCAATATCCTCCAGCAGGATAAAGGTGGTGTCGGGCATGGAAGCCGCCACGCCGGTGGAGGGAGCCTTGGAGGGTACGCCCCACATATCCACGGGCGCGCCGGGGCCGCCCTGACCGAAGATGGGAGGAGCCATCATGGCGTCCGCACATTCGTCCAGATAAGGCATGCCCATCATGGTGTAGACGGGAACGTAATCGGGATGCCCGCCCTTGCAGAGCTTCAAAAAGTTTTCTTTCGCAGTAACCTTTGCCATAGCTTTTGCCTCCTATAAAATTCTGTTATAAAACGCCTTGGATTCTATGCATTAAAGATATAACAAATAAGCGTGAAAGGCAAACAACTTTTTCCTGCTAAGTCCATAAATGCACAACCGAAAGTTGTGCATTTTGGAAGAAAAACGGTATTTTCCGCAAAAAATGTGCTGTTTCAATTGCACAAATTCTCAATGGGATTCTTTGTGCAATTGAAAACCGCCGGGAGAGAGGCCGAAGCCCCTCCCGGCGGTATGCAAAAATGTTATCTGTACTTTGCGTTCCGGCGTCTGTTATTCCCCGGTATAGCCGTAGATCCTGCGGCCGTACCAGTGGGCCTCGTCGCGGACGATGCGCTTGACCTCCTCCACCACGGGATCGCCGTAATAGGAGACCAGGCCGGAGTGGTAGAAGGCGTATATCAGTCGGTATAGCCGTAGACCTTGCGGCCGTAGGTGTGCACCTCGTCGCGCATGACCTCGGTGACGTGATCCACCTCGGTGTCGCCGCGGACGCCCACGGGGAAGCCGGCGAAGGCATAAGCGCCGCCCACGCTCCACTTGTCGATGGTGTCGCGGATGTCCTGACGGAAGGCTTCCTCATCCCAGTTGTTGGGATAGCCCTCGGGGATGTGCTGGCCCCAGCCCCAGCCGCCGGCGAAGGAGATCTTGCCCTTGTACTGCTCCTTGAGAGCGTTCAGGTCGTTGATCTCCTGAGCGGGCTCGGTGAGCTCCACGCCGAAGTCGATCATGAAGGGGATGAACTCGCCGATCTTGCCGCAGTTGTGGAAGAGGACGGGGATGTCGCGCTTCTGGGCGGAAGCAGCCAGACGCTTGTAGATGGGCAGGAACACGTCCTCATAAATGGCGGGAGAGAAGAAGGGCGTGGTGGCGGCGCAGGTATCGTCGGTGAGAGACCACCAGTCGGGCTTGAACACATCGGCCATGGGCTCAAAGAAGGGTTCCAGATGGTCGACCATGGCGTTCAGCAGCGCCTTGCCCTCTTCGGGCTCGGTGTAGAGGGCG
>JAGHSH010000258.1 GCA_018065965.1 Candidatus Apopatocola equi | reverse complement strand
TCCTGCTGACCACCCACTACATGGAGGAGGCGGAATCCCTGTGCAGCCGTGTGGCGCTCCTGAACCGGGGACGCATCAGCGAGGTGAGCACCCCGCAGGCCATGATCCACGATCTGGGCGATTACGCCGTGGACTGCTTTGAGGACGATGAGACCCGCAGCTTTTTCTTCCCCAGTCGGGAAGAGGCCGTTGCTTTTCTCTCCACCCGCTCCCGCAACACCACCCTCCGCGCTACCACGCTGGAGGATGTGTTTGTCAGGCGGATCGCAGAAAGCCGGAAGGAGGCGAAGCGCTGATGGGTGTGGTTGCCGTCCTCTGGGAAAAATGGGTAGAGTTCCGCCGGGACTTCTATAAAATCACCATTGCGGCCATGATCGCGCCGCTGATGTATCTGATCGTCTTTTCTCTCGGCATTCAGATCAGCTCCCACGGAGAGCCCTATCTGAATTTTCTCATTCCCGGCGTGGTGGCGCTGACCACCATGAACGGGAGCTTCAACGCCATTGCACAGAGTCTGAATGTGCAGCGGCTCTATGAACGGGCCTTCGATCAGGTCATGATCTCCCCCACCCCTCTCTGGCAGTTCATTCTGGGGCAGGTTCTGGCCGGCAGTCTCCGGGGGCTGTATGCCGGCGGGGTGATCCTGTTTCTGACCATGCCCATTGCCAAAGACCTTGTGTTCAACGGCTGGTCATTGCTGGTCATGCTGCTCAACGGAGCCGTGTTCTCCGCCATCGGCGTGGTGGTTTCCTTCCTTGCCAAAAACCACGCGGATGTGCCCCGTTCCTCAAATTATTTCATTATGCCCATGGCATATCTCTGCAACACCTTTTTTGCCCCCGAGCGCATTCCCCACGGCTTCCGGGAATTTGTGGAATTTCTGCCCCTGTCCCAGTCCAGCGCCATGATCCGCGCCATTGCTTCGGGCGGCAGCATCCAGGTTCGAAGCCTGTGCATCCTGCTGGGCTATCTGGCCGTCATGCTCGGGATTTCCATGCTCTACATCTATAGGAAGAAAAATGACTGAAAGGAGCGGCGCCATGAACCTCCGCAAACTGACTCTGATCGCGGCTGCAGCGCTGCTGCTTCTGTTTCTCTCCCCCGCCGCGCTGGCTGCCGACGTCGGCGAAGCGGTGCTGCTGGATCTGGAGGACGGGGAATACGCCGTGGGCGTGGACATCGTCGGCGGCAGCGGAAAGGCTTTTGTATCCTCTCCCGCTCTGATGACCGTTGAGAACGGCAGAGCCCGCGCCCTGCTCATCTGGAGCAGTGAAAACTACGATTACATGATCGTCAGCGGGAAGAAATACCTGAATCTCGCCGAGGAGGGCGCGAATTCCCGCTTTGACATTCCCATCCCCGCCATGGATGTTCCCATTGAGGTAGTCGGCGACACCACCGCCATGGGAACTCCCTATGAGATCCGCTATCAGCTGACCTTCCATTCCGACGCCATTGATTCCAAAAGTGCGCTTCCCCAGGAGGCTGCCAAGCGTGTGGCCTATATGGCCGCCATCATCATCGTAGGCGGCGGCATTTTGAACTATTTTGTCAAGCGCCGGCACAGGGGGTAAGGATGATGGAAAGGTATTTTCCTCTTTATATCTCTCTGCAGGATCGGGAGGTGCTTGTGGTGGGCGGCGGCACGGTCGCGGCCCGGCGCACCCGCTCGCTTCTCCCCTTCGGCTGCCGCATCACGGCGGTAGCGCCCGACTTCTCCCCCGACTTTCCCGACTCTCCCGCGCTGACGCGCCGGGTGCGCTGCTTTGAGGATGAGGATCTGCAGGGTGTTTTCCTTGCCGTGATCGCCACGAACGATCCGCAGGAAAACGAGCGGATCGCCGCACTCTGCACGGAGCGGGGCATCATCAAAAACGTGGCGTCGGATATGAACCTGTGTGATTTTCGTTTTCCCGCCCTCGCCCTGAGCGAGGAGATGACCGTGGGTCTCTGCTCCACAGAGCGGCGTCCCACCCTTACCAAGCAAATACGAAGGAAGATACAGGAGTTTCTGAATGGATACCGAGAAGAGAACTAAGCTCATCGTTGGCAGCCGCGACAGTGTGCTGGCCATCGTGCAGAGCAACATCGTGATCGATTATCTCCGCCGCAGCTCTCCGGAGCTGGAGGTGGAGCTGCTCACGCTCAAGACCACCGGCGATATCCGGCTGGACGGCCCCCTCTATCAGATCGGAGGCAAGGGTCTGTTTGTAAAGGAGCTGGACATTGCCCTGCTGGAGCGCCGCAGTGACATTTCCGTCCACTCTCTCAAGGATGTACCCATGGAGATCAGCGAGGAGCTGCCTCTGTTGGGCTTCTCCTCCCGGGAGGATGTGCGGGACGCGCTGGTCATGGGTCCCGGTAAAGGGCAGGCGCTCCGCACCGGCATGGTCGTCGGCTGCTCCTCCCTGCGCCGTCAGCTGCAGCTCCGCGCTCTCTACCCCGGAGTGGAATTCAAAAACGTCCGCGGCAATGTGCAGACCCGGCTGAGAAAGCTGGACAGCGGCGAGTATGATGCGCTGGTGCTGGCGTCCGCCGGGCTGAAGCGGCTGGGGCTGGAGGAGCGAATCACCCGCTGCTTTGAACCCGATGAGATGCTCCCGGCTGCCGGGCAGGGCATACTGGCCGTGCAGGGACGGCGGGACGAGGATTACTCCGTGCTGGAGGGCTTCTATGACCCCGACGGAACCGCAGCGGCTCTGGCCGAGCGAGCCTTTATCCGGCGCATCAACGGCGGCTGCTCCTCTCCCATGGCGGCTCACGCCGTGATCCGTGGGGATGCGCTGGAGCTTACTGCCCTTTATTTTGACGAACAGCTGGAAAGCTACAGCCGGCACACCATGACCGGAGAGCGCAGCTGCGCCGAGGAACTCGGGTATGCCATGGGCGACTGGTTCCTGAAAAAGAGATAAGCAAAGGAGAACGCGAATG
>JAGHSH010000090.1 GCA_018065965.1 Candidatus Apopatocola equi | reverse complement strand
AAAGAAGCTCTGTCTTTCGACAGAGCTTTTGGTCCGAGTGACTAGATTCGAACTAGCGGCCTCTTGAACCCCATTCAAGCGCGATACCAAACTTCGCCACACCCGGTTAGCCTGTGTATAATAGCATGTGTTTCCGGCTTTGTCAAGACCTTTTTTGACAAAAAGTAAAAAAGCATTTCCGCAGGGGGGAAAGCCCCCGCGGAAATGCGATGAAAGAGCGATGGGGAGGATTACTTGACCAGAGCCAGCGTGTCGCGGGCGATCATGAGCTCCTCGTTGGTGGGGATGACCCACACTTCGACCTTGGAGTCGGCAGCGGAGATCTTGCGCTCGTCGCCGCGCTTCTCGTTCAGCTCGGGATCCAGCTTGATGCCGAAGCACTCGAGACCCTCGCAGATGCGGGCACGCATGGAGGAGGAGTTCTCACCCACGCCGGCGGTGAAGGTCAGGATGTCGCAGCCGCCCATGGCAGCGATGTAGGCGCCGATGTACTTCTTGACTTCGTAGGCAAACTTGTCGAGAGCCAGCTGAGCGCGCTCGTTGCCCTCGGCAGCGGCGGCGTCCAGATCACGGAAGTCGGAGCTGACGCCGGAGATGCCCAGCACGCCGGACTTCTTGTTGAGGATGTTGAGCATCTCGTCGATGCTGTAGCCGTGCTGGCTCATGAGGTACTGGAGGATGGAGGGGTCAACATCGCCGGAGCGGGTGCCCATGGGCACGCCGGCCAGAGGGGTCAGACCCATGGCGGTGTCAACGCACTTGCCGTCGATGGAGGCGGAGAGGGAGGAGCCGTTGCCCAGGTGAGCGTTGATGACCTTGCAGCCGGGCTTGTTCATCAGCTCGTTGGCGCGGGCGCTCACGAAGCGGTGAGAGGTGCCGTGGAAGCCGTAGCGGCGGACAGCGTCCTGCTCGTAGTACTCATAGGGCAGAGCGTACATATAGGCCTGGGGAGCCATGTCCATGCCGAAGGAGGTGTCGAACACGGCGACCTGAGGAGTGCCGGGCATAACGGCCTGGCAGGCCTTGATGCCCATGAGGTTGGCGGGGTTGTGGAGAGGTCCAAGGGGGAAGCACTTCTTGATGGCTTCCTCGCAGGCATCATCGACCAGGCAGGACTTGGTGAACTCGTTGCCGCCGTGCAGCACACGATGGCCGACAGCGCCGATCTCGCTCATGGATTCGACAACGCCGTACTCCTTGCTGACCAGCTTCTCCAGAACGGCCTCAATGGCCTCCTGGTGGGTGGGGAAGTTCATCTCGGCCTCGAAAACGGGCTTGCCGTTCTGGGGCTTGTGCTGCAGACGGCCGTCGATGCCGATGCGCTCGCAAAGGCCCTTGGCCAGCAGGGACTCGTTCTCCATGTCGATGAGCTGGTACTTCAGAGAGGAAGAACCGGCGTTGATGACGAGAATTTTCATGTTTCGATTTCCTTTCCTTATTGTGTTGCGCAGAGTTTTCGGATATAATCTCAGTAACGTCTCATTTTACACACAATTTTCGGAAAACGCAAGCCCTTTAGGGAGAAAAAACATGGAACTTCTCGGAATTATAGCAGAATACGATCCCTTTCACCCGGGACACCTATCTCATATAAAGCAGAGCCGCCGCGAAAGCGGAGCGGACGCGGTGGCGGTCATCCTCTCCGGTGACTTTGTGCAGCGGGGCGGCGCGGCCATGCTGGACAAGTTTGTCCGCAGTGAAATGGCCATCCGCTGCGGAGCGGATCTGGTCATTGAGCTGCCGCTGCCCTGGTGTATGGCCGGAGCGGAGACCTTTGCCCGGGGCGGCGTGGGTCTGCTCGATGCGCTGGGCTGCGCGGATGTGCTCTCCTTCGGCAGCGAATGCGGGGACATTTCCGCTCTGGAGGATACTGTCCGCGCCCTCTGCACGGCGGAGACCGAGGAAACGCTCCGGGAGCTTCTCCGCTCGGGTCTGCCCTATGCCGCCGCCCGGGAGAAGGCCGTGGAGCGCACGGCGGGCAGGGCCTGTGCCCGGCTGCTGCAGCAGCCCAACAATATCCTTGCTATTGAGTATCTGAAGGCTCTCAATACCCTCGGCAGCGAGATCCGACCCATGACGCTCCGCCGGGAGGGCTCTGTCCATAACGGGGTCGGCTCTGCCTCGGAGCTGAGGGAGAAGTACTATAAAG
>JAGHSH010000105.1 GCA_018065965.1 Candidatus Apopatocola equi | reverse complement strand
GAGCAGCGCCGCGCGAAGGTACGGGAGGCCATTGACCTCTACGGCCCCGGCGGCAATCTGGCGCTGGGCCCCGTGCTCTTCCATCCCGCCATCAGTATGGCAGAGAGTGCGCCCATCCTTTCCGATGAGCTCTGCAAATACGGCACAGATTATTATTGCAAATAATCAAAAAAAGAAAGGAAAGAGAAAAATGACTGCAGAAAACCAGAAAAGAGAAATCAGCAAGTACACCTTAGCTGTATTTCTACAGACTGTCGGCTCCGGCATCACCATGACCTACATGAACTTGTTCATGACGGATTATCTGATGATCTCTGCCGCAGCCGTGTCTACCACGCTGCTGATCGCCAAGCTCCTTGACCTGGTGATGAGCTTCGTCACCGGCCCCATCGTGGAGGGCGCCCGCTTCAAGAAGGGCAAGTATGTCCCCTGGATGTACATCCTCTGCATCGCACTTCCCATTTGCTTCTCTCTGACCTTTCTCGACACGAACGCACTTCACTTCCCCGTCGTGGTGCGCTGCGCAATCATCATTCTGGCTTACGTGGGCTACGGCGTGGGCATGAGCATTGTCATGATCTGCCGCGGCGGTTTCCTGCAGCTCATGAGCGGCGCTGATATGGGCAAGCGCGGCATCTTCTCTGCCCGTCAGGCACAGGCCACCGCTGCCGCTACCATCATCTGCTCCTTCCTGGGCCTGCGTCTGATCCTCTTCCTCCAGCCTTATGTGGGCGAGGCCAACTCCTACATCATGGCCGTTCTGATCTTCGCTATCGGCATGTTCGTTGGCTGTATCCTCATGGGTAAGCAGGGCGGCAAGTACGACGCGCCCATCCCCGCCGATGCCAAGGCTGCCAACCGCGTGACCTTCAAGGATATGATGGCCTCCGTGGCCGGAAACGGTCAGATGCTGATCGTCATCATCGCTCTGGCTCTCTTCTACGTGGCCATGAACGTTTTCACCGCCATTCAGGCCTACTACTTCCGCTACGTTATTGACGATTACGCCTTCATGTCCACCTCCATGACCATCAAGAGCGCTTTCGCTTTCGTGGCTGCTCTGATCATGCCCAAGCTGGGCAAGAAGATCGGCAAGAAGAACTCCATGGTCTGGGGCATGATCCTCTACGCTGTCTTTGAGTTCGGCATCATGGTCTTCGGTCAGAAGAGCAAGTGGGTCTTCACGCTCTGCTCCTGCGGCTTCACCGCTGCCATGTATATGTTCTCCTCCTTCGGCGTGAATTACCTGTTGGACTGCGGCGAGTACGGCTACTTCAAGACCGGCAAGGACTTCCGCGCTGTGGCTATGGCCATGTACAACGTGCCCATGAAGGTCGGCTTCGCCGGTGGTGCTGCCATCGGCGGCTACGGTCTTGCCCTCATCGGCTATCAGGCCGGTATGGAGATCACCGAGAAGTTCATCCATGACTTCATGATCGTGATCGGCGTGATCCCCGGCGGCATTACGCTGCTGGCTGCCCTCGTTTTCTGGATCGGCTACAAGATCACCGATGACGATGCCCGCAAGTATGCACAGGCCAACGCCGAAAAGGACGCTGCCAAGCGCGCTGCCTGAAACAGCACACCATAAAAAACAGAGGCTTTCAGCCTCTGTTTTTTATATGTAGAAAAGTCAGTGCCAGGACGCTTTTGAGAGCGGGTGGGTATAGAGCTCACGGAGCAGCAGCTCGTAGCCTTCGGCGGTATAGTGGATCCCGTCATCCCGCGTCAGATCAACGCGGTTATAGCCGTCGGAATCAGCCAGGGCGGAGAAAATGTCCAGATAATCCGTCCCCAGTTGTCGGCTGAGAGTTTTCTGCAGCTGATTGTACAGGCGGATGTTGGGCGTTTGGAAGCACGGTTCCACGCTGTCATCAAAGCCGATGGGCGGAATACCGATGAGACAGATGCGGGCCTCCGGCTGATAATACCGGGTGAGTTCGATCAGATTCGACAGATGCATCTCAAAGCCGTCAAGCCCGTATGCGCCTGCATTCAGATCATTGGTGCCCAGAAAAATGTATACTTTTTCATACTCTTTTCGCTGCAGGGCGGTCAGCGGGTAGCCCCACTCCGACTCAGATAACCTGACATCCGTACTCAGATAATCAAAGACGGAAGCGCCGTCCCTCACGGCAAAGTCCAGTGGGCTTACCGTTGTGAGCAGGATCCCATGGGCAAGAGAATGCCCCATGAGCAGGGCGTTCTCCAGCGCCTCCGGACCCTGTGTAGGGTCGGCGGGCAGGGAGCTTACGGGCTGCTCAAAGCTGCGCTCGGTGCAGCAGGAGAGAAAGCGGGCAGCGAGCAGGCAGGCGGAGCCGGCTGTCAGCGGCGCATCAATTCGGGACGCATCAAAGGAGCGGTCGAGAATACCCGCACGATAGCAGAGCAGCAGCTCGGAGGCATATTGGTTTGCGGGGTCATAGTTGGCAGGGAAATCATCGCTGCGCTCCGGGAGCGTCAGCCCCCTTTCCGAAAGACAGAAGCGGAGAAGAGTGCAGGCCTCACCCCAGGAGAGCCGGGGCCGCCCGCCGCTTTGTTCTCTGCCCAAAAGGACATTGAAGCCGGCTTCCGTGATGGGCTCCCCGGGACGAAGCCCGCTCAGAGAGCTCAGGGCAGAGAGCTCGTGGGTTTGTTCCTGCATATCGGCGTGAACGTGAAGCGCAGAGAAGAGTAAAAAAATACAGACAAAGAGG
>JAGHSH010000106.1 GCA_018065965.1 Candidatus Apopatocola equi | reverse complement strand
GAGCTGGTCTGCGGCGCGGGCGAGACCCTTTTTATCGGACTGAGCAGCAGCCTGATCTGCCTTGTGCTGGGGGCGGCGCTGGGGATCCTTTCTCTGCGCCGGGGCATCCTCGGGCAGCTCGCTGACGGCCTGCTCAACATTTTTGCCCTCTTGCCCCGCCTGATCTGCCTCATCGTTCTCTCCGGCTTTCTGGGAAGCTCCCGTAAAACGCTGATTTTGCTGATCTCCGCCTTCAACTGGGTCGGCATTGCCCGTAACGTCCGCGCCAAGGTCATGCATCTTAACCGCCAGCCCTTTATGGAAGCGCTGACGGTACAGGGCTTTTCCCGCCTGCACATCGTTCTGCACCATGTGCTGCCCAACCTTTCCGATGTGCTGCTCTCCCGCTTCCTTCTGGGCGTGAACAGCTGCATCATGCTGGAATCTACCCTGAGCTTTCTGGGCTTCGGCGACCTCTACCACCCCAGCTGGGGCACCATGATCAATTTTGCCTACAAGCGCGGCGCATTCCTTCGGGGCGCCTTTGCCTATCTGCTCTCGCCCGGACTGTGCATTGTGCTGCTGAGCCTGAGCTTCTACTTCATCAGCCTTTTCATTGAGAAAACAAGTGACTCGATCACCGAATAAAAACGATATGACAGGAGCACTACCATATGGGACTTTATTTTGATGACAGACACGCCCCGGCGGAAAACCAGCTGGGCGGAAAGCCTTACTATATGCGGGATTCCGAGCAGGTGGCGTCGCACCGCGCAGCAAAGACCTATGATGAGCTCATGGAGCTGGCTGCAGCGCTGAACCGCCAGCTTCGCTACCGGGAGGCCGCCGAGGTTTATTCCCAAGCCGTGGAGCTGGACCCGGAGCGCCCCGACGCCATCCGGCAGCGGGCAGCCCGGTATCTGGCTACCCTGCAGCGGGAAAAGGCAGTGGCGGACTTTGAACGCTCTCTGGAGCTGGGCTGCGAGCGGGCGGACACCCTCTACCGTCTGGGCATTGCCTACTACCTCAACGGTCAGTATGAGCAGTGCATGGCCGCCGAGGCCGAGGCCTTCCCCCTCTTTGACGAGGAAATGGGTATCGCTGCCATGTACTGGAACACCCTTGCCGCCCTCAAGGCAGGCCGGGAGCCGGAGCTGATGAAGCAAAGCTACTATGTGGGCATGAAGGTCGGCCACCACACCGCCTACGACGCCGTGATGATGCTGGCCACCGACCATGCCACCATGGAGGAAACCCTGCAGAAGCTGGAGGCCGTCAACGAGGATCTCGAGTATGCCATGATGGGCTACGGCACCGCCATGATCGCCCGGCAGCGGGGGCTGGATTAGCTCTGCGGCGACCTCCTCTACACGGACGTCAAGCATGACAGCTTCTGGATCGGCTACGGCTATATCGCGGCCTGGAACGAGACCCATCCGCCGAAGAAATAAAAAGAGAAAGAACGCGTCCCTTCCGGAAAGGGACGCGTTCTTTCTGCGCAGAAAAGGATTTTTTCACACGCCGATGGCCTTGCCCAGCAGCAGAAGCAGCGAGGTCAGCAGCAGGTTGAGAAGCTGGAACTTGCAGCTCCACTTTGCCCAGTCCACATACCCGGTCTCTGCCAGACCGAGCGCCACCAGCAGCGCGGGATTGGTGGGGTAAAACACATTGGAGAAGCCGTCGCCGAAGGCATAGGCCACAATGACCAGCTGCGGGGAGATGCCGAAGGAGGACGCCAGAGGCAGCAGCAGAGGCATGAGCATCACGGCCTTGGCCGAGCCGGAGGCAATGAAAAAGTTCATCACCAGCACGATGAGATAGATAAAGAGGATCAGCGTCCAGCCGGGCAGCGTTCCGGCGATGAGAATCGCACGCTCCACCAGCAGCGACAGCAGACCCGCATATTCCAGTGTGTACTTGATGGACGAGGCCATCAGGATCATCAGCACCGCGGGCAGCATACTGACCAGCCCCTTGAAGAAGGCACTGCGCAGGGCAGAGCCGCTCATGCCGCCGGAGAGGCAGGATGTAATGCCCGCCAGCAGGAACATGACGCCCACAATAATAAAGGTGTAGTCCCGCAGGAAGGGCAGAAATGCGGAGCTCATCACGGCCAGAATGCCGAATCCGATGATGCCGCCGAAGAGGGCAACGGCTTTGTCCATTTTCCGCACAGGAACAAAGGCCTCCAGCTCTGCGCCGGAAAGACCCCGGTCGACCCGGCGGGCATGGCCGCGGGTAAAGAAGAAGAGCAGCGCGTAAATGCACACGAAATTCAAAGCCCGGAAGACTGCCCCGGAGAACATCGGCAGACCGGCCAGCTCCTGCGCCAGTCCTACGGTAAAGGGGTTGAACACGCCGGCGGCAAAGCCGCAGCCCACGGCCAGCAGACTCATGGCCACACCGGTGAGCCGGTCCCAACCCAGCTTCAGCGCCAGGGCGACCGCCAGCGGTACCATGGGAACGACCTCCTCAAAGGAACCGATCAGAGAACCGAGGGCCATGAAGAAGAACATGACGGCGCCCAGCAGGGTGTAGCGGCGCCCGCCGAAGCGGTGAGCGATGCGGTTGAGCAGGTAAACCAGAATGCCGGATTGCTCCAGCGCGTTGAACACACCGCCAATGATCAGCAGAAAAATGATCACGCCGATGAGGGAGGTGCTGCCCTT
>JAGHSH010000161.1 GCA_018065965.1 Candidatus Apopatocola equi | reverse complement strand
GGCGTGAACTTCTTCACCCTCAAGGGCGATGTGGAGGCCATTCTCAAGTCCCTGCGCATCCGGGGCGTCCGCTTCGAGGCGGAGAAGAACAATCCCTCCTTCCACCCCGGCCGCTGCGCCACACTCTGGATCGGCGAGGACTGTCTGGGCACCATCGGTCAGGTCCACCCCGAGGCTGCCGCTGCCTTCGGCGCTGACGCCGAGCTGTACGCCGCCGAGCTGTCTCTCCCCGAGCTGCTCGCCCACCGCGCCGGCGACCCCGTTTACGCCCCCCTGCCCCGCGTCCCCCCCGTTACCCCCGACCAGGCTCTCCTCTGCGACAGCACCGTCACCGTGGGTCAGCTCAGCGAGTGCATCCGGCGCTGCGGCGGCGAGACCCTGCGCCGCGTGGAGCTCTTCGACATCTACACCGGCAAGGGCATTGCCGAGGGCAAGAAGTCCGTGGCCTTCTCTCTGACTCTCCGCAGCGATGAGGGCAGCCTCACCGCCGAGCACGCCGAGGAAGTGGTCAGCGCCATTCTTGCCGGACTGAAGGATACCCTGGGCGCTGTGCTCCGCTGATTTTTCCGTCCCGCAGGCTTGCCAACCGGCTCTGTCTGTGCTACAATAAAGCAGGAGAGCCGAAGAAAGAGTAAGGAGGGAAGCTTCATGGCTGATGCGACCAAAAAGTTCGGCGCGGTAGACAACGGCGCCGAGATCCGCGAGATTTTGTCCACCGTTTACAATTCTCTGGTGGAGAAGGGCTACAACCCCATCAATCAGTTGGTGGGCTACATCCTCTCCGAGGATCCCACCTATATCACCAACTACAACAACGCCCGGGCGCTCATTGCCCGGCTGGATCGAGATGAGCTGCTGCAGGAGCTGCTCATGAGCTATCTCGGAAAAAAGTGATCCCTGCAAAATGCAGCAGCCCCGGAGGCGAAAGCCACCGGGGCTGCTGCGCTCTATGTGGGTGGCAGAGCTGCCTGTTTTTTCCGGGAACGGGGAAGTTTATCCCTGTTCCGGATTCTGATAGTCCAGCACCCGCTTAAGGATCCGGAGCAGACTCTCCGCATCCGTCTCGCCCAGGTACTTCAGCAGATTGCACAGGCCGTTCATGGCAAGCTCACGCTGGGTCTTTTCCAGCGCAGCGCCCTTCTCCGTCAGAAAGGCCAGCACGCGGCGGCCGTCGTCGGGATCGGACTCCCGCTTCAGGAGGCCCTTCTTCTCCATAGACTGGAGGATGGCGGTAGTCCGGGAGGAGCCCACATGGATCGCGGAGGTCAGCTCACCGGCCGTAGCTCCGTTGTGTTCCCCGGCCAGGTAGGACAGCGCGGCAAATTCGCCGGCAGTCACATTGCTGAGCTGCTGAACGCTCTCATGGCTGCGCAGAGTCGGCATGATATCCATCAGCGTCTGCGTCATTTCTTCGTAAGTCATGGTTGTCCTTCTTTCTCTGTTTTACACACGGCGTATATTATAAGTTCGCGCGCTAATTAATGTCAACAACTTTTTGAATAGAATAAGAATTTTTTCATTTCTTTTTCGGTATGTAACATTTCCCTCTGCTGTTTTTTATTCATTCTTTTTCTGTTTTCTTTATTTCGAATATTCATTTGCTCCGAAAACAAATAGAAAGGCCCGATCCGTGGAAACGGATCGGGCCGGCGGAAAAAAGGAGACAGGCGAACGACGGTTTGCCGAAGGCAGCAGGTACCCGGAAAAGCTCCGGGGCGGCGAGAGCCTCTGCCGCGCTCTCAGCCGCTGCAGCAATTCTAAAAACGCATTTCGCTATGCCTTTTTATTATAGCATACGTATTTCTTCCCGTCAAGCGGCAAGTCGGCAAAGACAGGGGAAAAACGGAAGATATTTTTGTTGAAATATACTCAATACCCGAAGCATGTTTTAATCTTGAAAAAAAAGTCAACAGGGGGTATAATAAACAGACAAATTTTCCGCTTCAGGTGTTGAGATGGTTTTTTCCAGTCTTATTTTTCTATATGCTTTTCTGCCGGTGAGTCTGCTGGTCTATCTGCTCATGCCCACGCAGAAGACCCGGAACATCAGTCTTCTTGTTTTTTCCCTGATTTTCTATGCCTGGGGCGAGCCCCGGTATGTGCTGCTGCTGGCCGCCATGTCCTTTTTCGACTGGTACTTCGCCCTGCAGATCGAGCACAGCCGGAAAAAGCGCAGACGCCGCCGGCTGCTCTTTGCCGCCTGCGCGGTGAATCTGGGGCTGATCGGCTATTTTAAGTACGCCGGGCTGTTCTGCTCCCTCTTCGGCACGGTGCCGGAGGCTATCCGCTCCATCGCGCTGCCCATCGGCATCTCGTTCTATACCTTCCAGCTGCTGACCTATGTGGTCGATGTGTACCGGAAGGAAGCGCAGGCGCAGGAGAGCTACTGGAATGTGCTGCTCTATGCCTCGCTCTTCCACCAGTGCATCGCAGGCCCCATCGTCCGCTATCAGAGCATTGCCGACGAGCTCTTCGGCAGCCGTGACCCCTGGCGTTCCCTGCCCTCCGGCGTGCAGCGCTTCAGCGTGGGTCTGGCTAAAAAGGTAGTGCTGGCTAATGCCATGGGCAAGCTCTGCGACAGCATTCTGCTGACCGATGCGGCTCTTGCCGACAGCTCCGCCCATGCCGCCAATCTCGCCACCCTCTCGCAGCTGCCGGTGCTGGCCCTGTGGACGGGCGTGATCGCCTACGCCCTGCAGATCTATCTGGACTTCTCCGCCTACTCGGACATGGCCATCGGCATGGGCCGGATGCTGGGCCTGCATTATTCCGAAAACTTCAACTATCCCTATATCTCCCGCTCCGTCACGGAATTCTGGCGGCGCTGGCACATCTCCCTCTCCGGTTTTTTCCGGGACTATGTTTACATCCCTCTGGGCGGCAGCCGCTGCTCGAAGCTGCGGAATCTCTTTAACCTGCTGGTGGTCTGGGCGCTGACCGGACTCTGGCACGGCGCCAGCTGGAACTTCGTGCTGTGGGGGCTTTACTTCTTCCTCTTCCTGATGCTGGAGAAGCTGGGGCTGAAGAAGCTCCTCGACCGCATTCCCGTGCTCTCCAACCTGTATACGCTGCTGGTGGTGGCGCTGGGCTGGGTTCTCTTCCGCAGCAGCGACCTCTCTCTGGCCGCCGCGGTCTTTAAGGGGCTCTTCGGGCTCAACGGCAATCCCTTTACCAACTTTGCCGCCACGCTGCTGCTGAAGAACAACCTCTATATCCTCCTGCTGAGCATGATCGCCTCCACGCCGCTGCTGAAAAAGCTGGCGGAGCTTCTCTCCTCCCGCATGAGCCGCAGAGGCTGGAACCGTCTCAGTACGGCAGTGGTGCCCATTCTCCTGCTGCTGCTCTCCACCATGGGTCTGGTGGGCAACAGCTACAACCCCTTTATCTACTTTCAGTTCTGAGTGCATTTCTTTAGGAGCTTTCTCTTATGTCTGACGATTACAACAACGACAGCGGTGAGCTGTGGGAGGATGCCTGCAGCGACGCCGACGCGGAGGACGCCCTTCCCTTGTATGAGGAGGAGCAGCCGGAGCCC
>JAGHSH010000047.1 GCA_018065965.1 Candidatus Apopatocola equi | reverse complement strand
GGCAGATCAATGAGGGAGCGCAGCTCCGGGAAGAAGCCGCCGAGCTGATCCACGGATCGCAGCACCTCAAAGAAAACGGAGGGGCGTTCGGATTTCAGCAGCGCCTTTTCCAGCTCGCCCATGACCCGCTCCCCGGGCAGGGTGGAGAGATCGATGCCCCGGCAGAGCGCGGCGGTCTCCTCCTCCACCGTGAAGTCGAAACGGGCCGCAAACTGCGCCGCACGGAGCACCCGCAGGGGATCCTCCCCGAAGCTCTCGCTGCTTACACGGCGGAGCACGCCCCGGCGAAGATCCTCCTGTCCGCCGTAGAAATCCAGCACCTCGCCGGTGAGAACGTCCTCCAGCATGGCGTTTACGGTGAAGTCCCGCCGGCGCGCCGCCTGCTCACAGCTTAGGAAGGGATCCACGTCGATCTGAAAGTCCCGGTGGCCGCGGCCCAGCGCTGTTTCCCGGCGGGGCATGGCAATGTCGATATTATAATGCCGGAGGCCGTAGACCCCGAAGGAAAGTCCCTTTGTGATCACCTCGCCCAGCGAGCTGAGGATCTCCTCCAGCGCGGAGGGGTACAGGCCGTAAACCTCCACGTCCATATCCTTGTTTTCCCGGCCCATAAGCCTGTCGCGGACATAGCCGCCCACAAAGTAGGCGCGGCCGCCCGCAGCCGCCACGGCCGAAGCCAGGGCGCGAACCAGCGCAGCTTCTGTCATGGAGTGTCCTTCCGTTTCTCAGAATAAACGAAAAAACCCTTGTCTTGCGACAAAGGTTTTTCGTGGTGGAGATTAGCGGGATCGAACCGCTGACCTCTTGAGTGCCATTCTAGCGCTCTCCCAGCTGAGCTAAACCCCCAGATCCGTTCCTCGGAACAGACGTAATCATAACAGATAACGTTGGGTTTGTCAAGTGCTTATTTCGCATTTCTTTCATTTTTCTATTTCCTTTTTCCGTGCGCGCCGGGGCTGATGTACTATCGCTATGAAAGTGCAATGATTACCGCATATTGTAGCGTTCGCTCATCTGCGACCGCTGCCGCCCTTTTTCGCGGAGCATCACTCGATATTCAGGATGTCAAAGACCTCTGTGGCCAGCTTCACGGCTGCCCGGGGGTCTTTGTTGTAATCCAGCGACACATCCTTGGCGTCGGCACGGAAAACGCCTGCGTCATAGGACACGTTATGTACCATCCACTCTGCGGCAAGGTTCTCATAGCTGCGCTCGGTCAGGCCGGTGCGGTGGATGATCTCGCAGATCAGGTGGCGGAGTGTCTGGGAGTCCACCAGATAGGAATCAATGATTTCCGCATCGGTCTTGCGGAACTGGATCCTGCAGTTCTCGCCGAAGGGCTCCAGGATCGTATCGATACGTTCCTTGGCCTCCTCGGGGGTGTAGCTGGGCTTGAGCCTCGCAAACAGTTCATCGGGGTATGCCATATTTTTCTCCTCTCGTCGGCTTTTTCTTTTTCCTGAGCAGGCACGGCTGCCATTACAGGCAGCACCAGCTGAACAAGTTCATTTTCTTTGAGCCCCAAGGGCTTTCGATCATGCGTAAAGTTGCCGTTTCGATTCTCTTCGTGTGCTGCTCATTCGCCGCGATCAGAAAGAAGTCACGGGTCGTGCCCCGGTGAAAGGACATGACTGTGATCTGTCTGTCCCTCACCTCATCCATACCGGCAAAGCACTTTCGGAAATCGTCAAGGTATCCGTCAAACTTTTTTCGCGGTCTGTGATTATACAGTACAACGCTCTGCCCGCGTCCCAGATAGCCGCACAGCTCGCTGCAGAGCACATGTTTTTCGCTTTTTCGGGGATGCTTCCCTTCCCTCTCTATCAGCAGACCGTTATCGGGGTCAAGAAACACAAGCTCACAGTCCTTGAGTGCTTCCATTGCGGCACGGTGCCACTCTGCACGGTCTGCCGCATTGACTATGCAATCATAATAAATCGCATGCTCCAGCAGCCCTGCGCTTTGCAGAGCCTGAATGCTTCGATTCTCTTCGTCTCCGTGGATTTTACGCAATTGGTCTGCCAGTGCTTTCTCGAAGGAAGAATAGGCATCCTTGATCTCATGCTTTCCGTCCCCGTTTTTATCCGGCAGCGTCCTATACAGTTCACGCCGATTGTAAAGCCGACACGCTCCAGTGCCTGCAGCAGCCCCATCTTTCCGAAGTCTCCGACATCGCCCGCATATCTGTCCTGCATCGTTTCTCCTCTCGTCGGCTTTTTCTTTATTTTACACCCTTTTTCGCCGGAATGCAAGGAAGGGTCAGGAAAAGCGGCAGGATTCGAAAATCCTGCCGCTTCTTTGCGTGGTTCAGTATTGCGTTTTTTCTGCCGCAGACTTCTGCTTTCGCTTACTGGCAGTTTACGCCGTAGTCCTGGCAGATGAGGGCAAACTCGTGGGAGTCGGCGAACTCGTCAAAGGCTGCCTCGCGAGTCATGCCGGTGGAGAATCTCCACACCCAGTAGGCAACCTCATCGGTGCCGGGAGTGCGGCCCATCATGGCCTTGTAGAGGTAATCGATGAAAACCTCATCCGCATACTCATGGCTGATGAACTCCTCGGAGAAGAGGAACTCGTGGGAGGCGGTCTTGGCGGTGTAGTCGCCGTGGATCAGGAAGTAGACCCACGCATCCAGCTCGTCCTGAGCGGGATCACGATCCAGCGTCACGTTGTAGAGGCGCTTGACGAAGCGGTCAAGGCCCTCGGCGCTCTTGCAGCCGTCAACCGTGCAGCGGCCGCCGGCGCGGGTGCCCTTGCCCTCGAACTCGATGGCGCTGCCCGTCTTGATTCCGGCCTGCTTGCAGAAGTACACGAATTCCTTGCTGGAGAGGAAGCTGTTGAACACTTCTTCTCTAGTCTTGCCCTGCTGGAGCTGCCACACCCAATGGGCGATTTCACTCTCGCCGGGCTCGCGGCCCATGAACGTGTTGTACAGGGCGATGACATAGTGACGGTCGCAGTAGTTCTTCGCGCAGAACTCATCGGAGAAGATGAACTTCGCGGCGACCTCAGAACCGGTCATGCCGTTCTTGGTGATTTCCCAGATGTAATACTCGACTTCCTCATCGCCGGGCTCATCACGGCCGAGGCAGACAGAGTAGAAGTTCAGGACGAAGTCCACGATCTCGGCATCTTCCGTGATCTTCCCGATGACCTCGGTCTTGGTCTCCTTGCAGACTGCGCAGGTGTAGGTCTTCACGCCCTCGGTCATGTGGGTAGCGGGCGTGGTGAGCTCGCCCGTGTTCCACTTGTGACCCAGAGCCTCACCGGAGGTAAAGGTCTCAGTGCCAACCTCGCCGCACTCGCAGCTCTTGAAGTACACAGCTGCATCCGTGCAGGTGGCCGCGCTCTTGAGGTACTGCTCGCTCGCAACTTCCTTGTTGAAGGTGTGATCCGTCAGCTTCGCAACGGACTCGGTCTTGGTTTCCTTGCAGACCGTGCAGG
>JAGHSH010000075.1 GCA_018065965.1 Candidatus Apopatocola equi | reverse complement strand
GCTTCTTCTCGCTGACCTCTACGAGGGTATGCCCTATGAGGGCTTTCTCTGCAGCAACCCTCTGCTGGCGCAGAATGCCGCCAACGACGACGCCGGACTGACTGCCGTGCCCAGGCTGCTCCGACAGCTGGAAAAGCCGGAGGAATGGGACAGCTTCTTCCTGAGTTCCCTCCGGACGATCTCTCCCGACAACGTGGTGTGGCGCTGGCAGGTCACGGTCTGGGATCTGGTGGATCGATGGAACGGCAAAAAATAAAACGCGGCAGCGGCATCCTGCTGCCCATATCCGCCCTCCCCTCCCGCTACGGGATCGGGGATCTGGGCCGTGCCGCCCGGGATTTTGCGGACTTTCTGGCAGAGGCCGGACAAAGCTTCTGGCAGCTGCTCCCTCTGGGGCCCACCGGGTACGGGGACAGCCCCTATTCCCCCTTTTCCACCTTTGCGGGAAATCCCTACTTCATCGACCCGGAGGAACTGCTGCGCCGGGATCTGCTGACGCGCCGGGAGCTCTCCTCCTTTGATTTCGGCGCCGATCCCCGCCATGCGGATTACGGAAAGCTCTACCGGGAGCGCTGGCGGATGCTGGAGCTCTGCGCCCCCCGGGCATGGAGTCTCTACGGTGCGGAGATCGCCGCCTTTGAGGAGGAGAACCGGGATTGGCTGCCGGATTACGCCCTGTTCATGGCGCTCAAGCGGCATTTCGGCATGGTCAGCTGGCAGGAATGGAGCGATCGGGGCGCACGTCTCCGGGAGGAGGCGGCGCTGGCCCGCTATCGGCAGGAGCTGGCGGCAGATATACGGCTCTTCAGCTTTGTGCAGTATGAATTTTTCCGGGAGTACGATGCCTTCCGCGCCTATGTGCGCAGCCGGGGCATCTCGCTCATCGGCGACCTGCCCATCTATGTGGCGCCGGACAGCGCCGATGTGTGGGCCGGGCAGAGCCAGTTCCAGTTGGATGAGGAGGGCCGCCCCACGGCGGTGGCCGGGGTACCCCCGGACTATTTTTCCGAGGACGGGCAGCTCTGGGGCAATCCCCTGTATGATTACGAGGCCATGGCCGCCGACGGCTATAACTGGTGGATCCGCCGCTTCGGCGGTGCGGCGCGGCTCTGCGATATTCTGCGCATCGACCATTTCCGGGGCTTTGAGAGCTACTGGAGCATCCCCGCCGGAGAGACCACGGCCCGGCGCGGGCACTGGGTCAAGGGCCCCGGCATGGCGCTGGTGGGCACCCTGTCCGAGTGGTTTTCCGGCACGCCGATCATCGCCGAGGATTTAGGCATCGCCACCCCGGCGGTGCAGGAGCTGCTGGAGGCCTCCGGCTTCCCGGGCATGAAGGTGCTGGAATTTGCCTTCTCCCCCGATGAGCCCTCCCCCTATCTGCCCCATCGCTACACGCCCCACTGCGTTTGCTACGCCGGTACCCATGACAACGCCCCTCTTGCACAGTGGCTGGAGGAGGCCGACGGGGAGGAGCTGGCGCTGGCCCGCAGCTATCTGGGACTGGAGGACGGCGCGGAGCTGCTCTGGCCGCTGCTGCGCATGGGACTGCGCTCCGTGGCGGACATCTTTATTTTTCAGATGCAGGATGCGCTGGAGCTGGGCCGGGAGAGCCGCATGAACGAGCCGGGAACGGCGTTGGGCAACTGGCGCTGGCGGCTGCTGCCCGGAGAGGCCGGACAGGCGCTGGCGGCAAAGCTGAAGGCGCTTTGCTGTATGTACGGCAGATGATAACAGCGGTTATGAGTAGATAAAAAGGGTACGCTGCAAGGTGAAAGCTATGCAGCGTACCCTATTTTTATTTCAGCACCACGTTCTCCTCGCCGCAGAGCTCCTTCGGCTCTGCCAAAAGCGCCTCGTGGATCAGGCAGGGAGCGGCCATGCGCTTGCCCGTGTCGGCAAAGTACAGCACCAGCTTCCCGTTGCCGGGGAACATGGTCAGCAGCAGGGAAATACGCGCATAGAGGGGGTCATCCCGGCTGCAGAGCCGCACATAGAGGGTCTGCTCCTTTTCCGGCTTCTCCCGGAGCTGGGTACCCGGCACATGGAGATCGCTGAGGGGGCGGATGCTCTCCACCATGAGCTGCGGTTCCTTTTCGTCCCGCAGGGAGATCTTGCCCCGGATGAGCAGCGCCGCCGCATCCCGAACGTAGCTGCCCCCCTGATCCAGCGCCCGCTGGAAGGCAAGCAGCTCCATGCTGCCGCTGTCATCCTCCAGGGTGATATAGCTCATGAGGGTATTGTTCTTGGTGGTGCGGGTCTTGCTGGAGGACACCACGCCCGCAATGCTGACGCTCTGGCCGTCATGGAAGCGGCTGGGCTCTCCCTCAGCAAAGTCCGAAAGGATCGCACCAATGCTCACCGCGCCCGCCGAGCGTGCCAGATCCCGGTACTCGTCCATGGGATGGCCGGTCAGGTACAGACCCGTGACCTCCCGCTCCATACTCATCAGCTCCTGCCGGGTAAACTCCGGCACATTGGGCAGAGGCACCGCCTCGCTGAGGCCGCTGTCCTCTTCCTCGTCCCCGAAGCCGTCGAAGAGTCCCATCTGTCCCTGCACGTTCCGGCTGCCGTCCCGGTTCACGCTCTCGATGACCGCGTCCACCACCTGCAGCAGCGCCTTGCGCCGGAAGCCCAGCGAATCGAAAGCGCCCGCACGGATGAGGGATTCCACACAGCGGCGGTTCAGTTCCTTACCGTAGAGCCTGCGGCAGAACTCGCCCAGCTCCCTGAAGGGGCCGTTCTCCCGCCGCTCTGCCAGCAGCGCCTCCACGAAGCCGCGGCCGATGCCCTTGATGGCCACCAGACCGAAGCGGATTCCGTTGCCCACCACGCTGAAGTCCGCCTCGGACTCATTCACGTCCGGCGGCAGCACAGCGATGCCCAGCTCCCGGCACTCGGCGATATACTCCGCCACCTTGGCGGAGCTGTCCAGCACGCTGGTGAGCAGCGCGGCCATATACTCCCGGGGATAGTAATACTTCATGTAGGCCGTCCGGTAGGCCACAAAGGCATAGGCTACCGCGTGAGCCTTGTTGAAGGCATAGTTGGCAAAATCGTTGATCTCGTCATAGATGCTGCCCGCCACATCCTCCGGCACGCCTCGGCTGACTGCGCCGCAGATATTCCGCGCAGGGTCGCCGTGGATAAAGGCGATGCGCTCGGCGTCGATGACGGACTTTTTCTTTTTGCTCATGGCTCGGCGGATCACATCGGCCTGACCCAGCGAGTAGCCCGCCAGCTCCCGGAACACGGCCTGCACCTGCTCCTGATAGACGATGCAGCCGTAGGTGACCTCCAGAATGGGTTTGAGCAGCGGGTGCTTATAGCGGATCTTCTCCGGGTGCTGGCTGCACTCGATGAATTTGGGGATGCTGTCCATGGGGCCGGGGCGGTAAAGGGCGATGATGGCGGTGATATCCTCCAGAGAGCGG
>JAGHSH010000026.1 GCA_018065965.1 Candidatus Apopatocola equi | reverse complement strand
GTGTGGTGCCGTCAGGCGCATAGCCCAGCTGAGTCTTGGCGACCTCCAGAAAATCGTGCTGCCAGTCGCCGGTCAGTCTGGCCTCCGCCACGCTTGCGATCCAATCCGCCTGGGTTTCCGGATGGGGGGTCTCGTTCTGATAGCATTCGGCGCTGTGCCTATGCTCGCTCAGGGTGCAGACAAGCCGTTCCTCCGTGCGGAAGCAGGCCTCCGTGTGGGTGTGGGGAGGCTGCTCCGGCCGGGTGCAGAGCAGCAGGACGGCCGCCGGATCCGCACAGGAGAGGGTATGGACATGGGCGGGGTCATTCTCAAGGCCGCAGAGATAGACCGGCTCCGAGGAATAGCAGGCATCGGTATGGGTGTGGGCGCTCTGCTCGCTCAGGGTGCAGCGGAGTGTCTGCTCCGTGACGAAGCATTCCGAGGTGTGGGTGTGCTCCTCCCCCTCCGGCAGCGGGCAGACAAGGGACTCCGTGCTGACATAGCACTCCTCGCCGTGGAAGTGACTCTCCCCCTCAGTGAGAGAGCAGGTCAGCCGCCTCGGGAACGTCCAGCATTCCGGGGTATGGGTGTGTCCCTCCCCTTCCTGCAGGGTGCAGGCAAGGATCTTCTCCTCCTGCCGGCAGCGGGCAGTGTGGGTGTGCTCCTTCATGCCGCAGTATACCTGCGCCGCCTTTATGGCCGAGCTGCTTCCGCGGAAGCTCTCGGCTGCCAGGGCAGGGAGCGCAGCTTCCCCCAGCAGCAGCGCAGCGCACACGGCAGCCGTGAGCATACGGCGGAGGCGGCTGCCGGACAAATGCGGGAGTCGGCCGGATTCGGTTTTGAAGCGATCGTTCTTCATACTGAAATCAAAAGGGTCAGCCGCTCAGGGCGGCAGGTTCCGAATACATACTACGATTGCGATAGACTTATACAGCGTTATTCTACTACACACATATAACTTATGTCAAGCGTTTCGCCGGGTTTTACCCATATCAAAAAAGAATAATAGGCTTTGAAGTCGTATGGCGTCCCCATGCCGCAAAGACCTTTTCCCCTTGAAGTTCTGCGAAAATATGGTATACTGGCAGAGAAAAACAGGAAAATGGGAGGAGTAAAATGGATCTTGCAACCCTGAAGCAGAAAATGGATGAAGCCCATTATATCTATGACGAGACCCTTGTGACCGTTCTGTATGTGGCGCTGAAGCTGGGCAGGCCTCTGCTCATCGAGGGCGCGGCCGGCGTAGGTAAGACCGAGATCGCCAAGGTGATGGCCGCCGCTCTGGATCGGGAGCTGGTGCGTCTGCAGTGCTACGAGGGGCTGGACGAAAGCAAGACGCTTTATGAGTGGAACTATCAGAAGCAGCTTCTGAGCATCCAGCTCCACCGGGATTCCGAGGATCGGGACGATCTCACCCGCAGTCTCTTCAGCGACGAATATATGCTGGAGCGGCCTCTGCTCAAGTCCATCCGCAGCGAGAAGCCCGTGGTGCTGCTCATTGACGAGATCGACAAGAGCGACGAGGAGTTTGAGGCCTTCCTGCTGGAGCTGCTGAGCGATATGCAGGTCACGGTGCCCGAGGTCGGTACCATCCGGGCCAGGAGCGTGCCCTTCGTCGTCCTTACCTCCAACAAGGCCCGTCCCCTCTCCGATGCGCTCCGCCGCCGCTGCGCTTATCTCTACATCGGCTATCCGGAGCTGGAAAAGGAGCTGGCCATTCTCCGCGCCAAGCTGCCCCATGTGGACGATGCGCTCTGTGTATCCGTGGCCACGGCGGTGCGGAATCTCCGCAGCAGCGAGGCCATTCTGAAGAAGCCCTCCATTGCCGAATCTCTGGACTGGGCGGCTGCGCTGGATGCGCTGGGCGTGCGGGAGCTGACCCCCGAGCTGATCCGCAGCACGGTGGGCTTCGTGCTGAAAAACAACGAGGACATCCTCACCATGGAGGATATGCTCCGCAGCGGCGAGCTGACCGGCGAGGCCTGCGTGTGCAGCGAGGAAGAATGTGACGGCTCCTGCGAGCATCACCATGAGCACCGCCACCGCCATGGCTGATACCGAGGTCTATCTGGAGAAGCTCTCGCTCTTCGGC
>JAGHSH010000162.1 GCA_018065965.1 Candidatus Apopatocola equi | reverse complement strand
CTTGTACTTGGGGGTAGCGCGGATGATGGTCACGATCTCCTTCTGAGGGGGCCGGGGGATGGGGCCGGAGACCTGCGCATCGGTGCGCTTGACGGTCTCGACGATGGTCTCGGCAGCCTTGTCGATGAGCTGATGGTCATAGGCCTTGAGACGGATGCGGATCATTTTCTTTGCCATTGTTCAGTGTTCCTTCCTTTTTTCGTACTTTAGACGGCTCTCGCCGCCTTTGGTACGGTGAGAATTTCATACACCGCGCCGTGCGTATCAGACTCCGTCCGAAAAACAAACCGGCACAAGTCTGGCCGGTTCTGCCCTCCGTCTGAACGATATACGCGTTCTGTCGGCAGGAAACTCTCAGCCGCCCGATTTACGGACATACTCCACGGAAGTTACCGGCATAACGCCGCAATCTCCCGCTTCACCGCATAGTGCACCCATCCTTCGGACAGGCACTTGATGAGTATAGCAGAGAGGAGGCAGGATGTCAAGAAAAATTTTACGGAAAAAGAATTCTTTTCCCCTGCCTCCCGGGGCAGATAAAAAGGACGGATGCGGTATCCCCGCATCCGTCCCGGGCTCAGTAATTAAACACGCCGGGCAGGAGCTCACGGAGCCTGAAGCTCACGTATTTCCCGTCGCCGCGGCCCACAAGGACTTCCATGTCCGGGGCAAACTCCACCAGAAACTGACGGCAGGCGCCGCAGGGATAGCAGTATTCCTGCGCATCGGGGGACGTGACGGCGATACGCCGGAAATCCCGGCTGCCGGAACTGACAGCCTTCACCGCGGCGGTGCGCTCGGCGCAGATCGTAGAGCCCAGCGCAGCGTTTTCGATGTTGCAGCCGGTATAGACCTTCCCGTCGGCACACTCGATGGCGGCGCCCACATGGAACCGGGAATAGGGAACATAGGCGTTTTTGCTGGCCTCCACAGCCAGGGTGAGAAGCTCGCGGTCAGTCATGGCAGATGCCTCCTCTTATTGCAGCCGGATCGTCCAGTTCTGCATATTCGTAAAGTAGTTGTACTGGCTGGGACTCATGCCCCGGATGACGTTCAGATGGGAGATGATGACCTTTTTCTCGAAGCAGACGGGAATGACCAGCGCCTCCTGCGAGAGCGTGCGGCACATTTCCCGGCAGCGCTCCTTCTGATCGCCTTCCCCGGCGCTCATATAGGACGTGATGGCGGCGATGGCATTGTCATCCTTCCACATGCCGTAGTTCAGAGCGCCGTCCTCCTCATAGAAGGGCATCTGATCCCAGTCGCAGGTGATGGCCACCTCATCGTAGTACATATCAAAGGTGGCTTTTCTGGTCTCCTCGTCCTGGGGATTCTTCAGCGCTGCCTGAAAATCCTTCCAGCTCAGCTCCTGCAGCGTTACGGGGAAGCCCAGCTCCTCCATGGCGCTGCAGATCCGCCGGGCCGCAGTGACCTTGGCGGCGGTGTCGGAGCAGACGATGAAGTTCAGGTTGATCTCCACCTTGCTGCCGGAGAGGGAAAACTCCAGCTCCCCGTCATCGTCCAGATCCCGGCAGCCCAGCGCGGCAAGCGCCTCCTGGCACTGCTGGGTGTTGTAGGCAAGGGAATCCGCCAGCTCCCTGTCATAGAGCTCCGAATGGGGGTTCACGGGCAGGGTGGCCTCATCGGCCCAGCCGTCCATGACCTCGTCCACAATGGCGGCTCTGTCTATTAAATAGGTAAGCACCTGCCGGTAGGAGCTGTAGCAGAAGAAATCGGAATAGCCGTTGAAGCCGATGTAGTGCATATTGGTCACGGGGAACACGCGCTTTTCGTTCATGCCGCCGTAGCCCAGATTGTAGATGCCCGTGGGATCGTTGACCACCAGATCCACCAGACCGCTCTCATATTCGGTGATCATGGAGGCGGGATCGGTATACTGGCGCAGGTAGATGG
>JAGHSH010000019.1 GCA_018065965.1 Candidatus Apopatocola equi | reverse complement strand
CTGCTACTACGTCTACAAGCAGCGGGGCTACACCATCAACCGGGTGGCGCAGAGTATCTACACCGGCTCCGGTACGTCGGTCGGGCTCGATCAGCTGGCCGTGGGCGACATCATCTGCTTCGGCAATTCGTCCTATGTGTGGCACGTGGGCATTTATGTGGGGAACAACCAGTTCATCCACGCCCCCAACACCGGCGCTGTGGTACGCGTTGAAAGTCTCAGCGGCACGTATCTGAACAATTTCGTGTGCGGAAAACGCATCGTGTAAAAAGCAAGGGTTCGCTGCAATTACCGGATTTTGCAGCGAACCCCTTTTTCATGGGATACAGAATCAAAGCAGGAGGCCAAATGAAGAAAAAACTATTACTGCTGCTGGCATGGGTGCTCCTCCTCTCCGGCTGCGCAGAAAAGCCCGAGGCGCGGGAGGCAGATGTGATCATACGCGAGCTGATCGGGGTCTATGCGGACGACCCGGCGGCAGATACGGACGCTCTCCTGACCGAGCTGGAGGCCGCCGACGGGGAAAAGGCACAGCAGTGGAAGCAGATCATGGACTTCTGGCGGACGCAGGACAGCACCCCCATCAGTTTGGAAGCGCTCCCCTCTTCTCTTCCCAATGACGACAGCCTCTGTCTGGTGGTGCTGGGCTTTGAACTCAACAGCGACGGCACCATGCAGGAGGAGCTGCTGGGACGGCTGCAGGTCGCTCTGCACTGCGCAGAGCAGTACCCCAACGCCTATGTGCTCTGCACCGGCGGCGGCACGGCCTTCAATGCGCCGGAGGTCACGGAAGCCGGGCTTATGGGGCAGTGGCTGCTGGAGCACGGTCTGGCAGAGGAACGGCTGATCGTGGAAGAGCATTCCCGCTCTACGGTGGAGAATGCCCTCTACTCCCTCGGCATGCTCCGCTCGCGCTCACCCTCGGTGCGCTCTCTGGCCATCATTTCCAGCAGCTACCATATCGTCTGGGGCTCCGTACTGTTTGAGAGCGTGCTGGTGCTCCGGCAGAACGGGGACGAAGATGGCATTCATGTGATCGCCAACGCCGCTTACCCCTTTCTCAATGAAAGATACAGCGACAGCCGCAGCTTTCTCCGCTCTCAGCTTCTCTCTCTTGTGAGCTGAAACGGGCGAAACGTCTGTTTTTGTGAAAAACGACGAAGGATCTGTGCATTTCCCCGGGGAAACAGCACAGATCCTTTTTGTTTCCGCTCGAAAACGGGCACTTTTTTATATAAAGTGCCGATCTCCCCGCCGCTGTCACGCTTCCTTTGTATTTTGAAAAAATCCGAACTTTTTTGCTTGTAAACATCGCATTTTCTCTCATATACTGCCGCATTTTTCACGATTTACAGCCGAGAATCTTTATGTTGCATTTTGCCTTTCTCTCCTATATGATGGGAGGGCTTGAAAAACACGCATTCTTTTACGAGGAGGCTCTACGTTGAAGTTTTACTGTGAGGACAAGGAAACCGTCTTACAGGCGGTGGAGAGCAGCGCCGGGGGCTTGAGCTCTGCGGAGGCTGCCGCAAGGCTGGAGCGGAACGGCCGCAACAAGCTGGCTGAGCCGGAAAAGGTCAGTATGTTCAGGCGCTTTCTCAGCGCTCTCAACGATCCCATGATCTACCTGCTGCTGGGTGCAGCGGGCATTTCCACTGCCACCACCGTATATCAGAACCTGGCCTATAACGCCCATGAGAGCTATGCCGACCTGTTCATCATCCTCTTTGTCGTGCTCATCAACACCGTTATGAGTATGGTGCAGGAGAGCAAGGCCGAGCAGGCCATTGAGGCGCTCATGCAGATGACCGCCGCTACCAGCCGCGTTCTCCGGGACGGCAAGACCGTTGTGGTCAAGAGCGAGGAGCTGGTAGTAGGCGATGTGATCGTTCTGGAGGCCGGCGACGCCGTGCCCGCCGACTGCCGTATTCTCGAAAGCCATTCCATGAAGGTGGAGGAGGCCGCCCTGACCGGCGAGAGCGTTCCCGTTACCAAGAGCATGGAGCTGCTGATGCTGCAGAAGGCCGACAAGGACATTCCCCTCGGCGACCGGGTGAACATGATCTACTCCGGCTCCACGGTGGTGTTCGGCCGCGGCAGCGCCGTGGTGGTGGCCACCGGCATGGACACCGAAATGGGAAAGATCGCCGATGCGCTCTCGCAGGCGCAGCAGGAACAGACCCCGCTGAACAAGAAGCTCTCCGAGCTGTCGGTGATGCTGACCAAGCTGGTCCTCGTCATCTGCATCGTCGATTTCGCCGTCGGCATCGTTCGCAATGTGTTTATGGCCCAGAGCAGCGGCAATGTTTTTGCCACCATACTGGATACCTTCATCATTGCCGTGGCGCTGGCCGTTGCCGCCATCCCCGAGGGTCTGCCCGCCGTGACCACCATTATCATGTCCATCGGCGTTACCGCCATGAGCAAGCGGCAGGCACTGATCCGCCGTCTTACCGCCGTGGAGACCCTGGGCTGCACGCAGATCATCTGCTCCGACAAGACCGGCACCCTGACCCAGAACCGCATGACCGTGGTGGATACGCTTACCGACGATCCCCTGCTGCTGGCCAAAGCCATGGCGCTCTGCAATGACGCCAAGCGCGGTCTGGGTATGCACGAGGCCGAGGGCGAGCCCACGGAGGCTGCTCTGGTCAACCATGCCCACGATATGCTTCTCTACAAGGATGAACTGGACATAAAGTATCCCCGTGTCGGCGAGGCTCCCTTCGATTCCGGCCGCAAGATGATGTCCACCCTCCACAGTGAGGACGGCAAAATCGTGCAGTACACCAAGGGTGCTACCGAAATACTGCTGGATCTCTGCGTGGGGTACTGGAACAACGGCAAGGTCGAGCCCATGACCGAGGAATACAAGCAGAAGGTGCTGAAGGGCTGCAAGGAATTCGCCGACCGGGCGCTGCGTGTGCTGGGCGCTTCCTTCCGTGTGTATGACGTCATGCCCGAGAACACCGAGCCGGAGAATCTGGAGCGCGAGCTCGTGTTCATCGGCTTCACGGGCATGATCGACCCCTGCCGGCCCGAGGTTTACGACGCCATCAAGGAGTGCCGGGAAGCCGGTATCCGTCCCATCATGATTACCGGCGACCACATCGACACCGCCGTAGCCATTGCCCGGGATCTGGGCATCATCACCGACGCCTCTCAGGCCGTCGAGGGCGCCATGCTGGAGGAGCTCAGCGACGAAGAGCTGCTGGAGCAGGTGGAGCGCTACTCCGTTTACGCCCGCGTCCAGCCTGAGCACAAGACCCGCATCGTCCGCGCCTGGCAGAGCAAGGGCATGGTCGTGGCCATGACCGGCGACGGCGTGAATGACGCACCTTCCATTAAGGCCGCCGATATCGGCATCGGCATGGGCATCACCGGCACCGCCGTGACCAAGAGCGTCTGCGACATGGTGCTGGCCGACGATAACTTCGCCACCATCGTCAACGCCGTGGAGGAGGGCCGCAAGATCTACGACAATATCACCAAGGTCGTGCAGTTCCAGCTCATCACCAATCTGGGTGAGATTGTGGCCGTGTTCAGCGCCTCCCTCATGGGCTTCAACAT